>CAYLSF010000044.1:0-16408 GCA_964385675.1 uncultured Saprospiraceae bacterium | reverse complement strand
TAATGCAATTTTAACTTGTAAGTATTCATTTTGAGACTATTTTGATATATTTTGAAATCAATTGATAAATCAAATTATATTTAATGTTCGTTTTAAGTAGGAATTTGGTTTACATCAGCTGGCAAATTAAACGCTTGATGCAAAAGCATATAAATGAAACTAATCGTCAAAATATCTAAAATATATTTAATTCTAGGCATTGTTATAACATCTTTAAATAGTTGCGTCACAGGCGATGTATTATTTCAGCATCCTGAAGGACAAATTCCACCTAGTTTTACACCCAAACCTTTTGAAGAGTTAATTATTGAAGCTGGTGATAAAATAACCATTAGTGTTTGGGGATTTGAAGACTTAAGCATAGGTTCTGTCAATAGTTCTTTTAGTTCGGGGGATGCAACAGGTAAATGGTTAATAGTAGATAAAATAGGAGAAGTTAATTTACCTAGAATTGGACGAATCAAAATTTCGGGTTATAACTTAAAGGAAGCGAATTATGTGTTAGAGAAATTATATGAACAGAGTGGCATTAAAGATCCTATTATAAATATTCGTATCTTAAATCACTATATCACCGTATTAGGAGAGGTAAAAGAACCTGGTAAATATAGAATTGATAATGAAACGATTGATTTAATTCAAATGATAGGGCAGGCTAAAGGGTTAACTAAATATGCAAAAACAAAAGAAGTTAAGTTAATTCGTAAAGTGGGGAATGAGAATAAAGAGGTTATGATTGATTTATCTGATGCTGCATCTTTAAATACTCAAAATTATCAACTCAAACCTGACGATATTATTTACATACCGCCTAAAAAAAGTAAAAGATTTGACGAAATAACACAACAAGCAACACCTATTGCTGGTATATTAACTAGTATTGCAGTCTTGTTTTCTGTATTTTTTAACTAATTGAACTACCATAATGTATAAATATTAGATGAATCTCAATAAAGAATTTAGAACACTAGTCGTACCCGTTATTAAGGGGTCGCCTATTCTTATTGTGATTCTTGTTATAGCTGTTCTTATAGCAAGAAGGCTCGTCCTATATTCTAATCCCACCTATCAGACCGACGCTTCTGTCAAAATTGATAATCGAGATTACGGAATTGGAAGTTTTACTTTATTTGATGGAGAGTCTGCTCCTAAGCAGAGTATGTCTAGTGCCTTCTTGACGGAAGTTGAAATTTTTAAATCTAGAACTATCAAAGAAAAGACTTTTGAGAAGTTAGATTTTGATATTGCATATTTTAGAGTTGGACAATTTAGAACCTCTGAGATTTATTATGATAGTCCTTTTAAAATCACTTATAGCCTAAAAAATAAAGCACTTTATGATGAAAAGATTCCAATCACATACATAGGAAATGATCAGTATGAGTATCAAATAGGGGGAACAAAGGAAAATCCTATCGTTGATATCATTGAATATGATAAACCTTACAGCAATGATGATTTTGAAATTATCATGCGAAAAAATAAAAAGTTTTGGGATGAAAAACCTGAGGCACTCAAGGCAGGAGACAAGTTTGCTTTTGAAATTTATTCTCGTGATGAGTTATTAGGTATGATTAACAATTCTAATTTATTTGTAAAACCTGTAGATAAAGAAATTGCCATTGTAAAGGTGTATTACAAACATGAAGTACCCGAAAAAGCTGCCATGATTGTCAATACGATGGTGGATGCTTATATAGAAATGGCAGGCAATAGTAAACAAAATGTAGCTGAAAATACAATTAAGTTCATCACCTCTCAAGTAGAAGAAGTAGAAGAACAACTCAAAGATGCAGAAGGACAATTAGCCTTGTATAAGAAAGGTAATAACCTAGTAGATACCCGATTAGAAACAGACGCAACACTTAAAGAGATCACAGCACTTGACCTTCAAAATGTAGATTTAGATTTACAAAATGTAGAACTCAATACGATTTATGATTTATTGGTTTCCAATGTCGATATTTCTGAATTTTCACCCAATTTTCAATCCATTCAAGATGATGTGTTTCAAGATGCTTTTATCAAATTAAAAGGGTTAGAAATCCAACATAAAGATCTACAAACGAAATATCTACCAACGAGTGCTGAAGTACAAACTATCCAATTAAAAATTAATAACCTTAGAAGTTTCCTGATAGAGACGATCCAAAAGAAACAAAGTTCGCTCACCGCAAGACGAAGAGAATTAAAGGGTAAAATTGATGGACTACAAGGTAAGTTAAAACTCTACCCTGATAAACAACGAAAGATAGCAGAACTCCAGCGAGAGGTTTCACTCAATGCTCAAACCTATACTTACTTAATGGAGAAACAAATGGAATTGGGAATTGCTCAATCTTCTAGTTTTTCTTTCCATCAAATTATAGATTATGCTCCCATTCCTACCGAGCCAGGTTCTCCCAATGTGCCTTTGATTATTGGTATGGCAATTTTCTTAGCCTTACTGATTGGGTTAGTTATTATTTATATTTGGCATTACTTTACCAATACGATTGAAAGTAAAGAAGAATTAAAAGACGTTGCACCGTTACCCATTTTATCCACCATCAGTCAAGTAAAAGACTCGCATAAAGATGCCATTGAGCCGTTTTTAAATATTTTTACCAATATTAATATCTTACAACGAAATCAAGCTAAAAAGAATGGTAATGGTAACGGACATGGCAATGGTTTAACAGATACACTTGATCCTATTTTCATTACCGTTAGTTCCATTATGCCTAATGAAGGTCGCACTTTTATGACTATTGGTATAGGTCGCACCATGGCACACTTTGGTAAAAAGGTGCTACTCATAGACATGGATAAACGTAAACCTAAACTCCACAAGGCTTTAGGTATTACTAATGGAACGGGGTTAGATGCCGTACTCCGTGAGGATGTGACCTTACAAGAATGTATTATCAGTTCTGGTGTTGAAAATATGGATATTCTACCGGGTGGAAACTTACAAGAAATTCCCGATGAATTTGTATTCTCTCCAAAATCCATTAGTATCGTAGATGAAATGAAACAATACTATGATGTAATCATAGCAGATACACCTCCTACCGCTGTAGTTTTGGAATCTGTTGCGATTATGCACGAAGCTGATATTAATTTATATTCTATTCAAGCCTATAAGTCAAGAGCAAGATTTGTAAAATATATCCCAACCTTTGTAGAAGAATACAAAATCCCAAATTTTTATATGGTACTTAACGGTATTGGAACTACAAGTGGATTCTATGCTACGTCTTACAGAGTTGGGTTAAGACGCCGATTAATTAATCTGTTATCAGGTTCTTTGAATAAGGGTAGGATGTAATTATTAATTGTTAATTGTTAATTGTTAATTGTTAATTGTTAATTGTTAATTATTATTCCTATTTTACTAATAAATTAATATGTTTTTGTCACGAATGCACGAATATTATTTTGTTAATAATCAATAAATTGCGTCATTTTATTCGTGTATTCGTGGCTATCATTTTTATACCGAAAGAGGAATAATTCTAAGACAAAGTAAAACTGTATTGCCTTGCAGATAATATAGTTTTTGGAGTTTGAGACCTGTCTGCCGACAAAGGCAGGTTTGGAATTTGGAATTTAAAAAAAATGGCAGAACATAACGACCTCGGAAAACTTGGCGAAGAAAAAGCAAAACATTTTTTGCAGAAAAAAGGATACAATATCCTTGCTCAAAACTGGACAATTGGGCAAGCAGAGATTGACATTATAGCCGAATTTAAGGACATTTTAATTTTCGTAGAAGTCAAAACAAGAACGTCGGATACCCTACAAGCCCCTGAAATGGCTATAACCAAAAAGAAAGCTAAACTACTCGCTAGAGCAGCAAACGCTTATGTTATAAAAGCAGAACACGAAGGCGAAGTAAGATTTGATGTGATTTCTATTGTGATCAATGGAAATAAGTTAGACCACTTTGAAGATGCCTTTTATCCAAATTGGGGCTGGTAATATAGTGATTAGTTTGAAGTGGCTAGTGATTAGTATTTTACTTGTACCGTCCTAAAATAGGTTGATAAAATTGCTGGCTTTTTAAGAGTTTCATCTTTGATTACCTATTTGTAACTTTGACTCTTTAATACATTGTCCCTTTTTGGGTGGCATGTTTAGTTTAATTTTTATATCAACCTATTTCAGAACGGTACAGTAATTAGTGGCTAGTTATTAGCATAAAATCCTGTCTTCTAGTAAATCACAATCTTCCCCGTCTCTTTACTTCCTTCTTCAATAAGGCGATAAACATATACCCCTTTTACAGGTAATAGTGGGTTTAACGGAATCGTTTGACCGCCCTTATTAAGCGTTAAAGTTCTCACTAATCGCCCTTGTATATCAAAAATCTGTAGCATTCTGGGCCATTTAAATCGTTCCGTATATAAGAAAGTTCGACCACCTTTATACCTAACTTCAATTCGCCTAACAAGCTCTACAGTTGGATATTCAATATCTGTAGGAATCATATCTGTAGCGACTAAACCATTTGAAATAGGCATATTCCCAATTTGTTGAAAATCTCCACCAAAGTATAATTTTCCCTTAAAAGCACACGCTGCTGAAACTGTATTATCTACTGTGGTCACTCCTCCTTCTCCAAATTGAAATATACCTGAACCAAGTATCCCTGCTGTTACACTAAAACCACCAACCATGTATAATTCATCTTCAAATACCACAAATTGATGAACTAAATTATCTCCCTGTGGACTTAGGCCAAAATAAGTCCAACCACTAATATCATAAATACCAATAGCATTGGGTCCTGATACTTTTCCACCTACATAGATTTTATTATCATGTAATTTAATCGTATGTACTGCACTATGCTGCCCTGTAAATCCTGAAGACCAATTACTACCTGTCCAATATGCTAAATAATTGACAGACAAATGATTAATCACATTGCTACTAGTCAAATTTGCCGTTTGCATAAAATCTCCCCCCACCAATAATTTACCATTCACCGCCTCAAAACAACGCACAGGAGCATCTACCGAAAACGCATTATTAATAGAGTTAGCCCAAGGTCCAGAGCTATTTATCCATCCATTACCCTGATTCGGTGGCGGCAAATACGCTAAGTAAGGCATGGAGTTACCACTCACCATCTGAAAATCTCCACCAATGTAAACCCTATTTTGATATACCTTCATAGCTAATACAGCTCCTTGCATATCTCCTGTCTGCAATGCCGACCAAGCACCATTTGACCATGATGCCACATTACAAGGCTGTCCATTCAATGTAAAATCTCCTGCTACCACCAAATTCCCCTGCCAAAAATCTATCGCATAAATTACTCCGTCAATACCGCTACCTAAAGTATGCCAGTTCGTTCCATCCCAACCAATAATATTATCCACCAATTGTCCATCGACTTCCGTAAAATCTCCAGCCATATACAGCATCGAACTATCATACGTTTGCACCATTGTATAGATCTGTCCAATTACACCATCGCCATTACCTACACCAGTAAAAGTAGGATTTAGTGGCGGATAAGTCGGCTGAATCCAAGCCAATTCGTCTATCGTAAAGTCATATTCCTTTGCCCATTTCTCTAGTCTTTTATATTTCGTCAATTCATGGATATAGGCATAATTATTTTCTGTTCTAATTCGCCCTACTAATTCCAATTCTCCTGTCTGTTGCAATAAATACCCTACAGCACAGTGTATATCCTTATGATCTACAAAATAAGGTTGCCTAGTTTAATGATATAAATTAGTCGGAAATTCTCCTTTTTGATAATATCCTTTTAGCTTCTCTAGGGCTGCTTTTCGTTTTTGCTGTTGTGGTTTTGTTTTATTTTGTAAAATATCCTCTACCAATTTTAAATGAACTTGTATCCGTTCTGTATCTGTATTGAATTGTATTGTTTGTTCTTTTATCCAATTGGGAATCTGTTTTTGATTTTTCCATTGAATATTGACCGTAACTAAATGTTGATAAAGTGTTGCTTCTTGGGAGTAATGTAATTCTTTAGCATTTAGGAGCGTGGCGAAGAATACCACCATAACTAATAGTATGCTTTTTCTCATTGATCTAGATTTTTAATAATGACTTAAAAAATGATTTATCTTTAATAGTACACGGAAAATCAAGAAAAAAGCTGGTTAAATATGCCAAAATTGTGTGTATAATCTAATTCCATCCAGAATTATGCTGTAAAACTAATCATGATTTTTTTTACTATTAAGTATCATCCATGATCAGAAGCATCAATAACTTATCACATAAAAAGCCACAGCTTAACGTAGATTTTTGAATTATAAATCTGTGTAAATCTGTGGCTTTCTTTTTTAAAATCCTGTAAATCCTCTCTAGTGAATCACAATTTTCCCCGTCTCTTTCTTTGCTTTTCCTTGCACTAAGTAAGCATACATTCCACTTGCCCAGTTAGAGGTTTCCAAAATAATCGTCTGACTTCCTTGAGGAATAGTTAACGTTTGTACAATCCTACCCTTCATATCTATAATTTGCATGGAGAATGCTTCTTTCAAATCTTCATAAAACACTAACACCTGATTGCCTTGATAGCGAATTTCTATTTGTTTCGCTTCCTCTACAATGCGTTCTGTATTCGTAACAATCAGATCCGAAGCCACCAAACCATTTGCATTGGTCTGACTACCAATTTGAGTAAAATTACCCCCTATATATAATTGATTACCAAAAGCAGTAACTGCCTTTACGGATTCATCGACAGAAGTTACACCGTTTCCATATCCATAAACAGGGTCTATTTGAAGTATTCCACTTCCCCAAAAGCCGAGTAATGGGACATATTCAAAACCTCCTACTGCGTATATTCTATTATCGTACGCTACAAAATCATGAACTACACTATCTCCTTTGCCTATAAAATTCGAGGCAGATATATAATTCCATATTCCAGCATAATATATACTAATTGGATTAGATTCCGATACTTTTCCTCCAATATATAAATGATCATCTTCCAATTTTATAGTATGTACTGCACTATGCTGACCATTTAATCCTGATGTCCAATTATTGCCATCCCAATAGGCTAAATAATTAATAGATAGATGATTAATCGTTGTATCAGTGGTTAGATTAGCCGTTTGATTGAAATCTCCTCCCACCAATAATTGATTTAAAACCAATTCAAAACATCGCACAGGAGCATCAACTGTAAAGGCATTCGGTATTGGATTTGTGGTTGACCAATGATTAGCAGTATTCGTCCAACCACTAGTTTGGGCTGCCATTGGTAAATACGCCAAATAAGGCATTGCATTACCGCTTACCATCTGAAAATCTCCACCAATATAAATCCTATTTTGATGTACTTTCAATGCCAAAATCTTTCCTTGCATATCTCCAGTCTGTAACGCCGACCAATTGTTACCTGCCCACATTGCTACATTACAGGGTTGTCCGTTCAATAAAAAATCTCCAGCTATTACCAAGCTTCCCTGCCAAAAATCCATCGCATAAATTACTCCGTCAATACCACTCCCTATAGTATGCCAATTCATTCCATCCCAACCAATGATATTATCTGCTATCTGTCCATCGACTTCTGTAAAATCTCCAGCCATATATAACATCGTACTATCTGAATTTTGAATCATCGTATGAATCTCCCCGTTTACACCGCCACCATTTCCGACTGTATTAAATGTAGGACTATATGCAGGCTGAATCCAAGCCAATTCGTCTATGGTAAAGCCATATTCCTTTGCCCACTTCCTTAATTTATCATACTTCGTCAATTCATGGATATAGGCATAATTATTTTCTGTTCTAATTCGCTCTACCAATTCCAACTCTACTGTCTGTTGCAATAAATACCCTACAGCACAGTGTATATCCTTATGATCTACAAAATAAGGTTGCCTAGTTTAATGATATAAATTAGTCGGAAATTCTCCTTTTTGATAATATCCTTTTAGCTTCTCTAGGGCTGCTTTTCGTTTTTGCTGTTGTGGTTTTGTTTTATTTTGTAAAATATCCTCTACCAATTTTAAATGAACTTGTATCCGTTCTGTATCTGTATTGAATTGTATTGTTTGTTCTTTTATCCAATTGGGAATCTGTTTTTGATTTTTCCATTGAATGTTGACCGTAACTAAATGTTGATAGAGTGTTGCTTTTTGGGAGTGATGTAATTCTTTAGCATTTAGGAGCGTGGTTAAGAGTACCACCATAAATAATAGTATGCTTTTTCTCATTGATTTAGATTTTTAATACTGACTTAAAAAATGATTTATCTTTAATCGTACACGAAAAATCAAGAACAAAGTTGGTTAAATATGCCAAAATTGTGTGTATAATCTAATTCCATCTAGAATTATGCTGTAAAACTAATCATGATTTTTTTTACTATTAAGTATAATCCATGATCAGAAGCATCAATAACTTATCACATAAAAAGCCACAGCTTAACGTAGATTTTTGAATTATAAATCTGTGTAAATCTGTGGCTTTCTTCTTTAAAACCCTGTTCAATCCTGTAAATCCTCTCTAATGAATCACAATTTTCCCTGTCTCTTTCTTTGCTTTTCCTTGCACTAAGTAAGCATACATTCCACTTGCCCAATTAGAGGTTTCTAGAGTAATCGTCTGACTTCCTTGAGGAATAGTTAAGGTTTGTACGACCCTACCCTTCATATCTATAATTTGCATGGAGGATGTTTCTTTCAAATCTTCATAAAACACCAATACCTGATTGCCTTGATAGCGAATTTCTATTTGTTTCGTTTCCTCTACAATACGTTCTGTATTCGTAGCAATCATGTCCGAAGCCACCAAACCATTTGCATTGGTCTGACCACTAATTTGGGTAAAATCTCCACCTAAATACAATTGATCATCAAAAGTAGCTAACGCCTTTACGGTTTTATCAACAGAAGTTACACCACTTCCATATCCATAAGCAGGGTCTATTTGAAGTATTCCGCTTCCAAAATAACCGAGTAATGGTATATACTCAAAACCTCCTACGGCATACATCTTATTATCGTACATTACAAAGTCATGAATTAAGCTATCTCCTTTTCCTGTAAAACTCGAAGCAGATATATAATTCCATAATCCAGCATAATATATACTAATTGGATTCAAGCCCGATACTTTCCCCCCAATATACAAATGACCATCTTCCAATTTTATACTATGTACCGCACCGTGCTGACCATTCAAACCCAATGTCCAATTATCACCATCCCAATAGGCTAAATGATTAATAGATAGCTGATTAATTGTACTATCTGTCGTAAGATTTGCCGTTTGATTAAAATCGCCTCCTACCAATAATTCATCTAAAACTAATTCAAAACAACGCACAGGAGCATCAACTGTAAAGGCATTCGGTATCGCATTTGTTGTTGACCAATAATTAGAAGCATTCGACCAACTGCCATTTTGATTTATCATTGGTAAGAATGCCAAATAAGGCATTGCATTACCATCAACCATTTGAAAATTTCCACCAATATAAATACTGTAATTATATACTTTCAATGCCAAAACCTTTCCTTGCATATCTCCTGTCTGCAATGCTGACCAATTGTTACCTGTCCACATTGCCACATTACAAGGTTGTCCATTCAACATGAAATCTCCAGCTATGACTAAACTACCCAGCCAGAAATCCATCGCATAAATCACCCCATCAATACCACTACCTAATGTATGCCAATTTATCCCATCCCAACCAATGATATTATCGGCTAATTGTCCATCAACTTCTGTAAAATCTCCAGCCATATATAACATCGTACTATCCGCATTTTGAATCATCGCATGAATCTCTCCATTCACACCGCCACCATTTCCAACCGTATTAAACGTAGGATTAGGTGGGCCATATCCTGGTTGAATCCAAGCTAATTCGTCTATGGTAAAGCCATATTCCTCTGCCCATTCCCCTAGTCTTTTATATTTCGTTAATTCATGGATATAGGCATAATTATTTTCTGTTCTGATTTGCGTTACTAATTCCAATTCTCCTGTCTGTTGCAATAAATGCCCAACCGCACAGTGTACATTCTTATAATCTACAAAATAAGGTTGACGATAAGAATGGTATAAATTGGTCGGAAATTCTCCTTTTTGCCCATATCTTTTTAACTTTTGCAGAACAGCTTTACGCTTTTGTTGTGCTGATTTTGTCCTTTTCTCTAAAATCTGATATACGAGTTGTAGATGGGTTTGTATTCTTTCTGTGTCGGTGTTAAAACTAGCTTTTTCTGTTTTTATCCAGTTTGGAATATCTTTTTGCTTTGTCCATTGAATATTAACTGTTACTAGATGCTCGTATAGTGTCGCTGTTTTTTTGTGACTGAGTTCTTTAGCTTGAATACTGTTTCCAATTAGTATCCATATTACGATTAGTAGTGTATACCCTTTTTTCATAAAAGATTGGTTTTAAAATGTGATAAAATAACTTATTCCTTTTTCAGTATAAAATTGATACCATCAATTTTTAATAAACTCATTGATAACCAGTCGCCAGCATCTAGTATCTGAGTGTTAACTTTAGAGTTGAAGAGGAATAATTCCTATTCCTGTCTGAATACACGATTATATCGAAAACTTAGTTGGGTTACTTATTATTTATTTTGGAGTTTGTAAAACGTCGAGGTTATATTTGAACCTCAAAATCGTCCCTCATTACCTGTTTTTTAGAAAAAGAATATAATTATTTAGTAACCCCCTTATTTGTTCCGCAGCAACTGGATTGGCAGAATGAACTTTAAATTTTAAGTTTTTCAAGTTTAATCCAGACTCATAAACTAGCCATTTAGCAGCAGCATATCCATCAGGAGCAAGTTTTCCGTTTTTATCCAACCCTAAATCATTATCAAAACTAATGAACTCAGGCAAACCATTGGATTTGATATAATTAAGAAATTCATCGTATGTTCTAACTATATCAAATTCAGCTATCATAGATTTATCGTAAATCATTTCAACTGTTCGTATGTCGTCCAAAAATAGCTTTTTCATGGCTTCCTATATTCCGTTATAAAATGATGGATACATAACAAAACGGGTTGTTTAACAATTTATGTGCTGTAACCACAAATTCTAATTTTTTGTATTAGGTTTTACTTAAATTTTCCTCTGAAACATCTAACATGAAATAATGATTCAATTTAAGGGTAGCTTTTGTATTAAGCATCCTCTGATAAAAATGGGATAAGCATCCATTTTATAAAATCTTATCCTGCCAAAAAGTATGATTATGAATTGAACTAGAAAAAACTACAATCAAAGTTGCAATTCTTAACCACAACGCCCATTTTTGCAAAAAATAATCAATTCATTTTTCTCAATTTATCTATGAATACAATACAAAATGTTACTGTAATAGGTGCAGGCACAATGGGTAATGGAATTGCTCATGTATTTGCAATGAAGGGTTTTAATGTTAATCTTGTTGATATTTCATCGAATGCCCTACAAAGAGCATTAGCGACAATCAATAAAAATTTAGACAGATTAATTAAAAAGGAAAAGTTAACGGAGGAAAATAAAATTTCAACATTAAACCGTATATCTACTTTTACAGATCTAAATGAAGGGACTAAAAATGCAGACTTAGTGGTAGAAGCAGCAACGGAAAATATTGATTTAAAACTCAATATTTTCAAACAAATTGATGAAGCTGCTCCTCAAGATTGTATTCTAGCGAGTAACACTTCTTCTATATCTATCACTAAAATTGCTTCTGTTACCAATCGACCTAAAATGGTTATTGGTATGCACTTTATGAATCCTGTACCCATTATGAAGTTGGTAGAGGTCATAAGAGGTTATGCGACTTCTGATGAAGTGACAAATGCTATAATGGATATTTCTAGAAAACTAGGAAAAGTTCCTACAGAAGTTAATGATTATCCTGGTTTTGCAGCTAATCGTATTTTATTACCCATGCTTAATGAAGCATTTTATACGCTTTATGAAGGAGTAGCAGGCGTAGAAGAAATTGATACTGTAATGAAACTAGGAATGGGACACCCTATGGGGCCTTTACAATTAGCTGACTTTATTGGTTTAGATGTTTGTTTAGCTATTTTGAAAGTAATGCACAATGGTTTTGCACGACCTCATCATGCGCCTTGTCCATTACTTGTAAATATGGTAACTGCGGGAAAACTAGGGCGAAAATCTGGAGAAGGCTTTTATAAATATACCAAAGGGAGTAAAGAATTAGTAGTAGCTTCACAATTTAAGAAATAAGGCGTTTAAAATGCCAAAATCAATATTTTTAATAGTAAAATTTATTCATCACTTAAATAAAAATTATCAGCACCATTCGCTTTTCAAGAACTTCGGATTATTTAGCCAAAGCATACATTTCATTAGTTACGCTTATTGTCGTATTTATATTAGGTGTTTTGGTTTTTATGTTTGTAGAAGATCATACTTTTAGTGAAGCTTTCTACATGACTGTGATTACCTTATCTACTGTTGGGTTTGGTACATTACATGAACCAAGTGAATTAGGCGAATGGTGCATTTCTATTCTGATCATCATCAATATGATGATTTTTGCGTATTCTATTACAACACTTTCTTCATTTTTAATTGAAGGTGAATTTCGTAAATATTTAAAAGACTATCGAGTGTTCCAAAAAATTCAAACATTGAGTGGACATGTCATCATCTGCGGCTATGGACGACATGGCAAAGAAATTACTAGAGAATTTACCAATACTAATGTCCCTTTTGTCATCATAGAACGAGATGAAGAGCAAATCAAGACGTTGAGAGAAAAAAGTAAAATTCTATATATAGAAGGTGATGCTACAAATGATGATAGTTTGCTAGAAGCAGGTATAGAAAGAGCTAAGGCTATTATATTAACTTTTCAAGATGACACAGATAACCTTTATACCGTCCTAAGTGCTAGACAATTAAATAGTAATTTAAAAATAATAAGCCGTTCTAATAACCCTACTTCCGAACAAAAACTAAAACGGGTAGGCGCCGATCAAGTCGTAGTACCAGAACGTTTAGGTGGGTTTTATATGGCATCTTTAGTCAATAAGCCCAACCTAGTTGAGTTTTTCACATTAATTTCTAACATGGGGAATGTTCAAGTCCTTTTTGAGGAGATTAATTGTGAGCGTTTAAAAGCTCATTTTATAGGACATACCATTAGAGATTTAAATCTCAGAGTACAAACAGGTGTCAATATTATAGGTATCCGCTTTCCAGAAGGCAATTATCAAGTTAATCCCGAGCCTGATATCAGGCTTACAGTTGGAATGAAATTAGTGATATTAGGAGATACCCAACAAATTAATAAATTCAAAAGTGTTATGTTGAGTTAATCGCTTTTGAATATTGGAACTATCCTAACATTAGACTCGTATAACATCTTAAAGATAAAATTCGCCAAAATGCCATTTATTGATACAAAATTTGAAGGATTAAAAATTTTTGAACCTCGTGTTTTTGAAGATGACAGAGGTTACTTTTTTGAAGCTTACAATGAAAATGCTTTTAAAGCTGCAGGAATTGATACACAATTTGTACAAGATAATCAATCCAAATCGTCTTACGGTGTCTTAAGAGGATTACATTATCAAAGAGTGCCTTATGCACAAGCTAAGCTAGTCAGAGTATTAGAAGGTAAAGTACTAGATGTAGTGGTAGATATTAGAGAAGGTTCTCCTACTTATGGCGAATGGTTTTCTATTGAGTTAAGTGCTGAAAATAAAAAGCAATTATTTGTACCAAGAGGATTTGCTCATGGTTTTGTTGTGTTAAGTGAAACCGCTGTGTTTTATTATAAATGTGATAATTTCTATAATAAAGCGAGTGAAGATGGACTCATTTATAATGATCCAACGCTCCAAATAGATTGGCAAATTGATTTAACTAAAGCTACCTTATCTGCTACAGCTACCATTCTACCAAAATTTGGTTCTCATGATGCTAATTTTAAATTTGAAGAATAGATTTAAACCCCAATAGACGAATCAACTATTAATCAATTCATTATCTATTATCAATGAAATCTACCATTTTAGTTACAGGTGCTAACGGACAAGTTGGATATGAGTTAAAAAATCTAGCAGCACAATATCCTAATTTTCAATTTGTATTTACCACTCGACAAGGATTAGATATTACAAATCCAGAGGCTATTCAAGCATTATTTGCAGAATATTCCATTGATTATTGCATCAATTGTGCCGCTTATACTGCTGTAGACAAAGCGGAAACTGAAACTGAACTGGCACAAGCTGTAAATGTAGAAGGGGTTAAAAACTTAGCACATGCTTGTTTCACCCATCAAGCTCAATTGATTCATTTTTCAACAGATTATGTCTATCACACAGACCATCAAAAACCTTATAAGGAAACTGACCAAACCTCTCCTAAAACCATTTATGCCAAGACCAAACTAGAAGGAGAACGAGTAGCTACTACCCTACTCCCTTCTACCATTATCATTCGGACCTCATGGGTATATTCTAGTCATGGTAATAATTTCGTAAAAACAATGCTTAAGTTAGGTAGAAAGCTGGATAACCTTAATGTCATTTTTGACCAAATCGGTACGCCTACTTATGCCCGAGATTTAGCTCAAGCAACCCTTCAAATCATAAAAAGCCATGCTGACTTAACCCCTTATAGTGGTATTTATCACTATAGCAATGAAGGCGTTACCAGTTGGTATGACTTTGCAACGGCTATTTTTGAGTATAAAAATATTGATTGTCCAATTCAACCCATTGAAACCAAAGATTACCCTACTCCCGCCAAACGTCCTCATTTTAGTGTTTTAAACAAAACTAAAATCAAAACTACTTTTAATCTCTCCATTCCTCATTGGCAAGTCAGCCTAAAGGCTTGTTTAGATTTATTGGATTAATGTAGTATGCTGTTTCCTAGTTGGTCGTGAGCGGTAGGTCATAGGCAATTACTTTCTTCAAATAAGTGATTAATGATAACTTTTATGTACTTTTGCCGCTTCAAAAAATCAACTAAAACATAAATACTATCAATTATGAAAAATACATTTTTTGTTCTATTCATAAGTATCTTTACAGCTGGTCAACTTTTTATAAGTTGCTCTGGAGGAGATAAAGACTATGACATTGAGTATGCTGATTTTAATGTAGATGTACCCGATTCAGTTGTACAAGGATTTGCTTATCTTATTAGTAATTCTTTAGTAGCACAAGACTTAAAGAATTTTTCTTTAGAAGCTATTGAAAAAGGGTTCAAAGCAGCCTACGCAGAAGGAGAGATTGATCAAGCCGCTATGCGTGAAATCAATCAACAAATTGGAATGTATTTACAATCTCGTCCAAAAGATGATACGTCTCCAATTCCAGATACGATTTGTGAAAAATTTGGTCGTTCTTATGCTTCTACTCTAATTTCACAGTATTGGAATGAGCCTGATTTTAGCATCATAGCAAAAGTTGTTACAGACAATATGGATCAACCTATTGATTCGTTACGCTCTGATAAAGCTTATGGTATGTTTAGAACGTTTGCTAACGATATAGTCGTAGCGAATATCAAAACTAAAAATAAAGAATTTTTAGATTGGAATAAATCTCAAAAAGGCGTTATTACAGAAGAAAGTGGATTACAACATTTCATTCTAAGAGATGCAGATGGTGAAAAACCTCAAAGTCCAACGGATTCTGTAGAAGTTCACTATGAGGGTAAATTAGTCAATGGAGATGTGTTTGATTCTTCTTATGACAGAGATGAAACCTTAGTAATTGGCTTAAATCAAGTCATAAAAGGATGGACAGAAGGTATGCAAAAAATGAGCGTGGGTTCTAAATGGCGTTTTGTTATTCCTCATGATATTGCTTATGGTCCTAATGGAAGACCTGGTATTCCTCCATTTTCAACCTTAATTTTTGATGTGGAATTATTAAAAGTATTTCCAACAAAGGCAGCACCTGCTCCTCCTATGCCAACTACACCTGTACCAACTCCAACTCCTCCTGTAGATGAAGGTGAAGATACTGGTGAATAAGATTATTCATGTTTAATTAAAAAGGGAGCAAATTTTAAAAATTTGCTCCCTTTTGATATTTATTCATTTTAATATATTCTAAATCCAATCTAGTTCTTTAACCGTTTTTTCATGTTCTATCACTCCCGTATGTTTTGTAGCTTTAGGCTCAAAAAGCATCACCCAAACCTCTTCGCCATCTTTAGTACGTGGCAAATGTTCTACGCCTTTTGGAACAATAAGAATTTCACCTGCTTTTGTAACAGTCACTTTATCCCGAAACTCCATAATCAACGTACCTTTTAGGACTTGGAAAAGTTCGTCTTCATCTTCATGGCTATGCCAAATAAAATCACCTTTCAATTTAGCTAATTTAACATACTGTCCGTTCAATTCCCCTACTATCTTAGGTGTCCAATATTCTGAGAA
>CAYLSF010000043.1:0-16434 GCA_964385675.1 uncultured Saprospiraceae bacterium | reverse complement strand
AATTTTCCTGTTGGAATTGCTAAAACACTTACAGTTTTAGCACACTCCGAATTAAAAAGAACAAATTACACAAAAGCCATTCGATATGCCGAAGAAAGCCTTTCACTAAATATTGGAATGGCTAATAATTTTGCTTATGAGGTGCTTTATAAAGCTTATGCCAAATCCGGTGATTATGAGATGGCTTTTGATTATTTATTGAAAGGGAAGGAATTGGAGGACAGTTTATTTACGGCTGAAAGTGAAGCAAAAATCCGAGAGTTAGAAATACAATATGATGTTCAGCAAAAAGACAGAGAAAATGATGTACTCAAATTAGAACAATTGGCTGACCAAAAGGCGATTCAAAATCGAAATTTATTATTAATCGCTGCTTTTTTAGGATTACTATCGATTGGAAGTTGGAGTGCTTACATTTATCGGTCAAATCAACTAAAAAAACAATACAATGAAGAATTAGAGCGTAAAAACCAATACTTGAAAGATATGAACGAACTCAAGACCCAATTTTTTTCTAATATTTCACATGAGTTTAAAACGCCTTTAACCTTGATTATTAGTCCTTTAAAACAGTTATTACGCCAAAAGAATATCTCTACAGAGCAACGATTTTTAGTCAAAACAGCAGAGCAAAATAGCACACAACTTTTAGAGTTAACTAAACAATTACTGGAGTTAATCAAGCTAGATGTGGAGCAAATCCATCTTCAATCCTCTACTGTCGATTTTACTCAAATGCTAAGGATGTTGTTTGCAAACTTTGAGTCCTTAACAAAAACAAACCATATTGATTTCCGCCTAAATTATGCTCGTACCACGCCCCTATTTATAGAAACCGATGTCTATAAATTGAAAACCATCCTTAAAAATCTACTATCCAATGCGATCAAATATACGGCTGAAAATGGGCAAATTGTGGTGAACGTCACAGAGCAAAGAAATGATTTAAAAATAGAGGTGCAAGATAATGGACAAGGTATTCATAGTTATGATCTTCCTCATATTTTTAATCGCTTTTATCAAGCCAATCCAAAGAATAATCTAGGGGGAACGGGTATCGGATTAGCGATTTGTAAAGAATATGCCAACATTTTAGGTGGCTCAATTCAGGTAAAAAGTGAATGGCAAAAAGGAAGCACTTTTACGGTAATCATCCCTAAAGTAGAAGTACAACAACCGAATCCACCCCTACAACCAGCCTTATCGACATTAACTCCAAATAAAACAATTTTACCTACAAAAAATAACCATTCTGCCACAATACTAGTCGTAGAAGATAACTTGGATATGCAAAATTATATTCGGTTTACACTCAATGATTATTATACAACCGTAGGTGCACCAAATGGGAAACAAGCCTTAGCACTACTCAATCAACAGGATTTTGATTTAATCATTACCGATATGATGATGCCTGAAATGGACGGAATAGAATTTATCAATCAAGTAAAATCCACTCCAAAATTGAATAGTATTCCATTAATCATGCTAAGTGCGGTTAATGATAGTGCAAAGAAGATTGATGCCCTTAGAATCGGTATTGATGATTATATGACCAAGCCCTTTGAAGCAGAGGAATTATTGATACGAATTGACCATCTAATACAATTTTATAAAGAAAGAAGCACCAGTCAATTAGCAGAATCATCGCCAATTGAAGATAAACTAGAGCAACCTTCTAAAAAAGCTCCAACGCTTTCAGAAGAAGACAAAATTTTGTTGATAAAATTAGAAAAGGTATGTACTAAAAACCTAGGAAGACCAGATTTCACAATGTCCAATTTAGCGTATGAAATGGCAATGAGTTATTCTAAACTTTGGAGAATAACGAATAAAATCTTAGGTATGACGCCCACGCAATATTTACAAGAAATACGATTTAGAGCAGCTCAAAAGATATTAGAAAAACAAGAATTGAGTTCTGTAAAACAAGTCGCCTATAAGGTTGGGTTTAAAGATGAAAAACACTTTTCTCGTAATTTCAAAAAAAGATATGGGAAGTATCCGAGTGAAATTTTAAAAATGAACTCGTAGCTTAAATATCTAGTATTTGAAAGATAGATTACTTTTTAATAAAAAACCAGTCCTCCCGATAAAGTTTTCTTCTAATAGAAAGAGGGAGGATTAGTAATAAAACGTATCATAAATTTTAAAAAAGTTCTTTAAACATTGATAACTTCATTTCAATCTTTCCTAATTCATATAATCTCCTTTAATTACGTCGAATAGCTCCTGGAGCCTCTGGTACACAATCATTATCATTACAATCTACAAATCCATCGCCATCATCGTCTATACCATTATTACAGATTTCAGGACAATTCGTTTGATTTTCATTTTGGCTAGAACCTAAGCTTTGTCCACTTTGGATAACATTAGGAATACCATTGGAATTTACACCACCTGTTAATCTATCATTCAAAAGAGCAACTGCTGTAAAACTTCCACCTCCTTCTATAGCATCAGGGCAGTTGTCATTATCAGAGTCTAAGTCTAGGTGATTGAGAATACCGTCATTATCATAATCGCAGGTCAACAGTGAATTGTTTCCGAAAAAGAAAACCTTTGTATCAGGTCCGTCGCTTGTCGCAGTTGGTCCAAATGAAATTCTCAGTTTATGGATATAATCACCAACAGGTGCAAGATCGTCAACAGGATAGAGTGCCATATGAGCATTTTGAGTACCAGAGTTAAAGTGAACATTTACACCTAAATCAACATAGTGTGATGTGGAAACATTAATCGTTCCTATAACAACATCGTTAATATCAAGTGCTTCAATAATTTGAGGATTATTACCGCTTCGTTCAGTGACAGCTAGAAAACCACCTGCTGTCGATAGAATAGGTGTATTGTAATTTAGGATAAAGTAATCTCCGTCAGAGTAGTTACTAAAATCTAGTGCGTGATAGGAATTGAGGTTTCGGCTATTAAACGCTTGCAAAATGTCATTATCAAAATTTGTATTGGTTGCCATAGTATATTGAATAGTTCCATTCAGCACGTAACTAACGTGACTAAGGTCATAAACGGTATAGGCTGAAGCAAAACCATCAGGCAAGATAAAGTCTGTGTAGGTTGTCCCATTTACCGTAATCGAATTCAGCGTATGCGATACTAAACGGTCTGGTGGATTGCTAGAACTGATATCGAAAGTAAAATTTGAGATGTTTCCATTGATATTACTATTGGTTGGTAAAGGACATTCTACAATATCAAGGATGCCATCGTTATCGTCGTCCAAATCACAAACATCTGAAATACCATCACCATCTGTATCTATATTTCCAGATACCGCTGGGTCGCACGGATTATCAATTTGAAATTTACTTTGGTGAACATATAAATTGGCATCCGCAAACTTATCAAGATCTATTGAATAATTTATATCATGGAAGTCTATATCGTTTAAAATAGTCTGATTCCTTCTCATTGTATCAACTGACGCTACATTTTCTGAGGACTGCTTATCGAATTGGTATTCAGTTGTGGTCTGATTTTGATACACTAGATTAAAATATAAACTCAAAAATAACACTACAATAGTTGATAAAATGTGCATACTCTCCTTTTTTGATACCAGTAATATTTAGCTCTTAGCTTCTCAACACAAAGAAAGGGGTCATTTTTGTAAGAATATTATTGATGTACTGATAGAAAATTACAGGGAGGTATTACAAAACTCTTGGAATAGTGCCATAAAACTACAGCAAATCAAAAAATAGAGAATAATAGTTTCTAATGGTGACTATATCCTGTATTTTTATATTAAGTAATGGTCAAAGAATAACTTAACGATTTGGACGGCTTCTTTTAGCTATATTTTTCACTTAAAATCAGTCATAGTATCCACAATACTCCTTCTTTTAAGCAAAAACTATAACTAAAATAATCTCGCCGAAATCATCAATTTATTTTTTGATCATTACTAAGACTAAAACGATTAAGGTTCTCTTTACAAAATTTCATAGGTTACTATCTTTCAACTATATCTTTTTAACAACTTCTAAAGCGAATAATCACCTTTTCATAAAGAATTTCACACCACAAACGGTTAAATAATTTACATGCTTAGAAAATTCATTCTACTATTCATTCTATATTTTTTGACATCATCTATATTTGCTCAGTCTTTAGAGCAACAAGCAGATAGTATTAAACAGCTCATTGAAAATGCCACCTCTGATACAGCAAAAGCACAACGATTGGTAGATTTATCGATTTTCTACAACTATAGCTATCCCAAACTAAGTGTTCAGTATGCACACAAAGCCTTAGCGTTCAGTAGGGAAATCAACTATTCTCATGGTATTTATAAATCTCATCTTTTCTTACTGAATGGGCATTATTCTTTGAATACACATTCGGATACTTTGCTAAAATATATTCAATCGTTGGAAGAATTTGCTCAAACTCAAAAAGATAATATAGATATATTGATTGGTATATATTGGAATTATGCAATGTACTATGAACTGCTTAATCAAACGGACAAAGAAATTGATGCCTATCTCAAAGCCCTTGAAATGGTTCGGCAATCCAATACCAAAAACAAGAAAAATAACGAAGCAGAACTTTTGAATAATATAGGAAGTCTTTTTAGTAGTAACCGAAAATACAAAGAAGCATTAGACTATTATAATCAGGCTTTAGTTCAAGTGGAAGACAAGGTATCTAAAGCCAATATGTTATTTAATATCTCACTTATTTATATCGACTTGACCAAAATAGACTCTGCCCAATTATTCCTCAATAAAGCTTATGAATTATATAAATCCGTTAATAATTATGATGGTATCGTTACTGTTTTTATAGAACAAGGAGGTCTTTTAGATGCAAAAGGTGAGTTTACTCAAGCTCATCAATTGTATGCAGCGGTACTTGAAATGATAGAGACTTATGGGATTAGCCACCAATTTCTGACGATTTATCGTGTTTTGGCTGACCACTATTTGCTCAGAAAAGAATATTACTTCGCCATTGAATACGGTGAAAAAGCATTAATGGAAGTAAAGCAGCAAGGTAATTATACTTCTTTGAGCAATTTATACGCTACTTTAGATGAAGGTTACACGGCAATAGGTGATTTTCAAAAAGCACATCAAATCCGAGGACTTTTGATGGCTCATAATGATAGTACGAGTAGTGCAATACTTCAAGCAAAAGTAGAAGAACTACAAACCGAATTTAAAGTAGAACAAACCACATTAGAAAATGAGTTATTAAAAGTAAACTTGAAATCTCGAAATATACTCTCCCTACTCTTAATCATTGCATTGATTTTTGCTACAGCATGGAGTATCTCAATATTTAGATTGAGTCAACAACGGAAAAAAAATAATGATCTATTAGAACAAAAAGTAGCTGAACGAACCGCTGATCTCCGAGTAGCCAATAAAAATCTGGAACAGGCTAATAAACATCTGGAACAAGCTAATTATGAACTTCGTACATTTAACTACATTGCTTCACACGATATTAAAGAGCCTATCAGAAATATTGGTAGCTATGCTGGATTGATTTTTAGAAAATTGCCTTCGGATCTTAAATTGAGTTTAGGTGATTACTTTCAAATTATCAAACACAGTACGTCACAACTTTATACGCTTATTGAAGATTTTGCAAAATATACGGCTTTATCCAAAAATGATAAAGTAGATAAACAGGACGTCAATTTAAATAGATTGATGGGTAGTATTCAACATGGACTTAGTGAAACTATAAAAAAATATAATGGTGAAATTATTGTCCATGAATTACCTGTCATTCCAGCCAATAGTTCGTTGCTCTATACGGCTATTAAAAATTTAATAGAAAATGGTTTAAAGTATAACCAATCTCAAGTACCAACTGTAGAGATGAAATATAATTCATCAGCAACACATCACGAAATCATTATTTCAGATAATGGCATTGGTATTGAAGAAATATTTCATGAGAAGATTTTTGAAATGTTCAAACGATTACATAACAGAGGGGAGTATGAAGGCTCTGGAATTGGTTTAGCCATTGTAAAAATATGTATAGAAAAATTGGATGGACAAATTGAACTAAAAAGTGAAAAAGGAAAGGGGAGTCAATTTATGATAAGACTACCTAAAACCGAGTTTTATCAAGTTTAAAATCCTATTTAGAAAAGACGTTGTTCTGGAAAAGTTTTACTCATATACTGCTTTTTAAATAATGGACTTGTTTTTTAATAAGAATTACCAATATGAAAATTAGATTTTTGTACCAAACCAACTACTTTTTTGAATACATGGCTACAGCTTTAGCCTATACTCCGCTTGATTGGACGAGTGGAGAAAACGGTAAAATATGGTGCAAAAAGATTTTTTCATTTACAAAAAAGTGTTTTATACCAATTATCTCCATCTGTTTGTTCATAACACCAATCTTTGCTCAATCTGTAGAGCAACAAGCAGATAGTATTAGACAACTCATTGAAAATGCTGATGCTGATACGACCAAAGTACAACGCTTGATAGACTTAGCCAGTTTTTATAATTATAATCATCCTAGTCGAACGGTTCAATTCGCTCATCAAGCTTTGGCACTAAGTCAAAAGATTGATTATGCTTACGGTATTTATGATGCCTACCTTTATTTATTCAATGGTCATTATTCTTTAGATACACATTCGGATAGTTTATTGAAGTATGTTCAAGCTCTGGAAGAACTAGCAACTACTCAGCAAGATGTAAATCAAACCGATTTATTAATTGGTGCGTACTGGAATTATGCCTTGTACTATGGTATCATCAATCAAACAGACAAAGAGATTGAGGCTTATATTAAAGCCTTAGAGATGGTTCGTAAATCAAATCCAAATAATAAAGAAAATAAAGAAGCAGAGCTTTTAAATAATATTGCAAGCATTTTTGAGGATGAAGGAAAACAGGAAGAAGCACTGAACTACTACCATCAAGCATTAGCTAAAGTTAACGATGAAGAATCGAAAGGGAATATATTATTCAATATTACGATAATACAGAAAAAGATAGCTAATAATGAAGATTCCGTAGAAATATACCTCGATGCAGCTTATGACTCCTATAAGGCAGCTAATAGCTATGAAGGAATAATCATCGTTTTAAGAGAAAGGGCGTTAATTTTAGATTATAAAGAAGAATTTGAAAAAGCCAATCAATTGTACATTGAAGCCCTCGAAATGATAGAAAAACACAATTTTAATTATCAACTTTTAAGCACTTATAGGCTCTTAGCACATCATTATTTGCTAAGAAAAAAATATAATTTGGCTATCAAATATGGAGAAAAAGCATTGGAAGAAGTCGAACGACAAGGCAATTATAAGTTTCTGAATGGTTTATATACTACTTTAGATGAAGCCTATACTGCTATTAGTGATTTTCAAAAAGCACATGAAATTAGAGGTTTATTAATCGCTCATAATGATAGCACGAGTAATATTACACTTCAATTAAAATCCGAAGAACTACAAACCAAATTTCAAGTAGAACAAACCAAGTTAGAAAACGAACTCTTAAAAGTCCAGAAAAACAGAGCCGTTAGAAATAGAACTTTTACTATAATCGGTGCTTTGGTGATTTTGCTATTGCTTGGCAGTTGGACAGTATTCACTTATCGTATTAATCAGCAACGCAAAGCACAAAACGAATTACTCGCAAAAGACTTAAAAAATAAGAAAACTATCGAAACTCAAAAAGAAGAACTTCAAATATTATACGATTACAAAAATAAACTCTTTTCCAATATAGCACATGAATTGCGCACACCACTTACACTGATTACTAATCCAATCAAATCCTTATTAAGAAGCGGCAATTTAGCATCAGAACAAGTATCAGAGCTTCAAATAGCAGATAGAAATATTCGCTCATTATCCAGTTCTATTTATCAAATACTAGACCTCGCCAAACGAGAAAATGTAGAACTAATCGCTCAACCAATTGCATTTGATGTGAACGAATTGGTGCAGTTTATCGCCAACGATTTTTATTCGATGGCACAATTCAAATCCATTCATTTTACAAAACCGCCTATTCATACCGCTATTCCTGTCATTACTGATGGTGAAAAATTGATGATAGTGATTAGAAATCTATTATCGAATGCTTTCAAATTTACACCAAAAAGCGGAAAAGTGAATATTCATTTTATGGATTTGGGCAAAGAAGTAGCCGTAAGTGTTCAAGACACAGGACGAGGTATTCCAGAAGAAGATTTGGAAAAGATATTCGATAGACATTTTCAGGTCAATCCTTCTAATTTACCAAATGAAGGCGGTATGGGCATCGGTTTAGCAATTTGTAAAGAATATATGGCTTTAATCAAAGGAAGCATTCAAGCGGAAAGTAAACTGTTAGGAGGCAGTACTTTCACGGTTCGTTTTCCTAAAAAACTAGCAGAAGCGAAAACCGTTCATCAAGAAGCAAGTCTAATTTTTAATGCATTAATAGACCAAAATATCAATACTACACAAAAAGAAAGCAATATTTCTGTCGTATCAGCGTCCGAGATAAAAGATGAAATTTCCACTATTCTGATAGTAGAAGACAACGTCGATATGGCGAACTATTTACACAGTATCCTTCATGAAGAACATGAAATTCATTTGGTACAGGATGGCAAACAGGCACTTGATTTTTTAGCCAATTCGTCCAATTCATTACCCGATTTAATTATTTCAGATTATATGATGCCGAATATAAATGGTTTGGAACTCATCAATACACTTAAAACGAATAATCAATTTGCAGCCATTCCAGTTATTATATTGACTGCCCAACAAGCAATTGATGTTAAGTTGGATGCGCTCCGAATTGGTGTTGACGATTACTTGACCAAGCCATTTGACAATAGAGAACTCTCAGCTAGAGTAACTAATATCTTGAATAATCAAAGTAATATAAAAGCAGAACAACAGCGTCAAAAAGCTCAAGATAATACAACAGATCTTGAAGATACGAGTAACAAAATGAATCTTGTAGATTTAGAATGGCTAACAGAACTCGAAACCACCGCTCTGAAATATATTTATAATCTGGACTTTACTATTTACCAACTCGCTGCCGAAATGTCCATGAGTTATTCCGCCTTTTTTCCAAAAGTCAAACGTTTGACAGGCTTAACACCTAATCAATATATCACAGAATTGCGTTTTCAAGAGGCTAGAAAACTGCTAGAAATCGGCAAATACGGTTCCGTAAAAGCAGTAGCCTATTCAGTTGGCTACAAAAGCGTCAGGTATTTTTCTAAAAATTTCAAAAAACGATACGGAAAGTATCCAAGTGAAATTTTAAAAATAAACTTGTAGCTTGAATATCTAGCATTTGAAAGATAGACTACTTTTTAAGAAAAAACCAGTCCTCCCACTAGATTATTTGGAGATATTTTTTTTAGTAAAAGGAGGAAGGACCAGTAAACGTATCATCTTTTAGTAATTATTGGCATATATTCTACCAATAATCCCTTTTATTTTTAGTCAGACCACTATAAAATCATAGGTTCCAATTAATTCCGAGTAATCACACCAGGAGAAGCTATGATACAATCAGGATCATTACAATCCGTGAGACCATCTCCATCATCATCTACTCCATTAGAACAATTTTCAGTTAATGTCAATGTTGCACACCGCACCTCCTCAATACATACACTATTATTGTGTGAAACAACGACACAAAACTCAACAGTATGATAACCTTCTGTGTTAGAAATCGACAAAGTTGAAGTATTTGTACCACTAAAAATGGCATTATCTGTAAGCACTGTACCGCCTGCATTAGGATTACCAATATACCATTGATACAGAAATCCTGCATTCGCATTTCCTGTTGTATTATAAATAGGTGTTCCGTTACTATAACTTGTCGCCATCTCAGCCGTAGCACCTATACTAAACGAAACAGCGTTACCACCAACTACCGTTTGATTAAAAGGAAAAGCCGTAATACTTGCTTGATGTGCATTATACTCATTACCTGTTAAGCCATTATAGCCACCGACTCCACCTATTACAATTCCTACACTGTTAAAACCTGTACCATCTAATTGAGCATCTGTATTAGCATCGACCCCACCTGACTCTATTACATCAAAACAGCCATCACCATCTGAGTCAATATCTTTGCTATTTGCAATACCATCTTTATCGGTATCTAAACAAAGTTGGTTACCATTCAAATCTACACTCAATATCTTTGCCCCATCATTTTGTGAAGAAGCCGGTCCATTTGAGAAAAGCGTAGCGGTTTGCCCTACGGATAAATCAATGATATAAATACCACCTGTTATATTATTATTAAAAAACATTCTACCATCAATTAAGGAATATCCAGCACCATAGAGTCCTGAGGGTAATCCTGAGACATTGCCTAAGTTAGTTGCATTCTGATTATCAACATCAATTCTTATTAAATTACTTGTATTATTTTGGATACCATACATTAGTCCATCGTTACTGTTATATACAATATCAACTATAGCTGTTGAGTGACTAAAATTCCATAAATTTGAACCATAACTAGGCGAGCCAGGATCAGCATCAATAACATAAACTCGATTAGCTCCACTTGACTTTAGTACATATAGTTTTCTGATAGGATCAAAAGCCGCCGCTACGGTATTCGTTGGATAAGCACCAAAAGTATTGACGATTGTAAAAGTGTTTGGATTGACGGTGACTAAATTATTATTACCTCTATGAATACCCCAGAACAACCCATCTAACTCATTGATAGCAATTGCATTTATTTCAAAAGTCATTGTTGTTATTTGTGTTGAAGCACCTGTTTGTATATCAACCGTATATACATCTGAAGGATTGTTTTGAAATAAATATCCTTTTTCAGCATTCGGAAAAGCGATAATATTATCATTACAGCCTTCATCAATATCCGTGATACCATCATTGTCATCGTCGGTATCACAGATATCTGCTATACCATCATTATCAGAATCAGCATTACCCGAAGCACTAGCGTTACAAGGGTCAGCACTTAGCGTTGCACAATAGGTTTCACTTAGGCAGACATTATTAATATGAGTGACAAGGACGCAGAACTCTTGACCATATAGTCCAGAAACGTCATTGATATTAAGTGTGGCTGTAGTTGTTCCGCTATACGTTGCATTATCAGAAAGTATACTACCACCAGTAGTAGGATTGCCTATATACCATTGATATTGTAAACCTGCATTCGCGTTACCAGCTATTCCATATATCGGTGAACCATTACTATAGCTCGTCGCTTTTTCGGCAGTTGCCGATATTGAAAAATCAACTGTACTACTCATTGCAATTTGATCGGAAGGAGGTACAAGTGTTGTTATTTGGTGTGCATTAATTTCATTTCCGTTTGCACCATTATAGCCACCTGTTCCACCTGTAACTTTTCCATCACTATCAAAACCTGTTCCATCTAATATACCATCATTATTATTGTCGATTCCTCCCGATTCTACTACATCTAGACAACCATCTCCATCGCTATCCAAGTCACGATTATCTGGAATTCCATCATTATCAGTGTCCCGTTCAGTAACCGAACAAGAACCATTAGAAACGGTGAAACCAACAGAACTATTAAAGCAAAAGTCTCTTTTGCCAGTATTTTCAAAACCAATCGTCAAACTGGTAATATCATAGAAATAAAAAGATATTTCGTCTTCATTATTATCATTACTTTCAAATCTGGTAAATGACCCCAAATCCGTAATGGTCGTATTATTCAATGCATTGAGTTCATAAGAATACGTGATAGTATTGGGAATTTCAATACCCTCAGGATCATCAAAATCATCTAGGTTGAGTGCCCAATTAATGGTAACAGGCGTAGTTGTACCGCTTAGATAAAAAGCGAATGTCAGTGTTGTATTACTTTTAGCATTATTATAAGTGAAACCATTATCATCAGGTATGCAACCCAAATTTCCTGTATTGCCACAAGCAAAACTACCTGGCCCAGCATTAGTGACCACTAAATCAATCGCTTGTCCATTGTAAGTTCCAATATTCGTAAATAATTTACCACCACCGCTATGATTAGAACAATTTTGATAATTGTATGGTGGAAAAGTCGTTCCACCTATGGCTTCGCAGCTAAATCCTTCATTTTCATCTAGTATTCCATCATTATCATCATCCAAATCACAAAAGTCTGGAATACCATCATTGTCTGCATCATTACTGTTGACAGGATTAGTGCTAGCTTGTGCAAGAAAAGCGGCAAAGTTTGGGGTTGATCTGATATCAACAATCACTTCATTTGAGCCAGATTGCCAATCTCTACATAAAGAGACGTTGACTTCATTTCCTTGATTAAAACCTCCACCAAATGAGCCACCGCCGTGATAAGGACTTTGCGGATTACCATTCACATAAATCTCAGAGACATTATTATCTGCAAAAAATTCTAAATTCAAGCAAAAAGCGTCTTCCTCCTCTATGGATAAACAACCATTATTAGTACAGGGTAAGTCAAACGTCAATTTGTAAAAGAAATTTGCAGTACTACTATGTCCGCCCGTAGTAGAATGAGCAATCCAAGTAGCATTCGGATAAGGACTTTGGTAATAAACACTGGGTACATTTGTGCCTAGTACCTTTGCAGGAATATACGTTCCCGAAATACCATTTGTACTAACCGTCCAGTTTAAGTCATCTGCACCATTAGCCCTTACATTATTAGCTGCTGCATTGGTGCCTGTATTGAATGTAGAAATATTAGGAATACTATTGTTACAATTACCAGCATTCGCACAATCAGCACAATCCAAACAATCCACTAAACCATTACCGTTATCATCAATGCCATTGTTACAGATTTCCTGTGCCTGAACATAAGCACTCATCAGTAATAAAATGATTAGAGAGAAAATATTTTGCTTTAACATTACTTTTAGAATTTTTATGAAACTTACATTCTATTTGTTAATTGATGAGTTGAAGTCAGATGCAAAGGAAACACGTAGCTAAAGCAGCGACTAAATTATTTCAATGCATTACTAAATGATTTTACTGTTGATTCATTAGTCTTAATGTCTAATTCTAAAACAGTAATTTAATCCTGCTTTTGCTATATTTTTAGGCAGTGCTATGCTACAGCCTATTTAACATTTAGTATTATGTTGAGTACTGAACCATGGTGAGTTGTTGAATAAGAAACAGTGATTTAACTTTTAAAAGCTGGGGTAAAAATA
Source organism: uncultured Saprospiraceae bacterium (assembly GCA_964385675.1). Lineage (GTDB taxonomy): Bacteria > Bacteroidota > Bacteroidia > Chitinophagales > Saprospiraceae > CAYLSF01. The sequence goes on along the minus strand of CAYLSF010000043.1, from coordinate 3,246 downwards.
GTGTGGTAGAAGGGTGGTAAAATGATAAATAGCGGTGATAAAATGGTAAATTGGTTAGATACACAAGTAATTTTTAGTTATTCCCCCCTTTTTCATTGCTTAGGTTAACTTTTTGTATTAAAATGAAATCAACAGGTACGAAAATCGACTTTCGACTAACGACATTCGATTTTCGTAAGTATTAGAAATGAGTTATGATTTAAAGGTTGTATAGTTTCAAATCAGCCTAGTGCATTTAATTATTATTCAGTAACTATTCAGAAGTCAGACCATTTAATTGTCAGAGGACAGAACCTACCTGTTCGGCAGACAGGTTCAGATAAAATTTATTCCAAATACATTCGTTTTTCTGACTTCTGACAGCAAAGCGGTCTGACTTCTGATCTCTACTGAATAGTTACATTATTCATTAAGTGTTTTATGAAAAAAACTATCACGGTACTAATTTTTTGTTTGTTGAATGGTTTGATTTTCGCACAAAATCCTGATATAGACAGTCTGAGAACAGTGCTACAAGAAACAGAAGATGAAGAGGTACAGATTTCTATTCTCATCAGTCTGAGTGAAAAAGTACGAAACTACAATAGAGACGATGCCTTAGCTTACTCCAATCGAGCCATCGATATGGCAAAATCCATAGGGAATGAAAACCTTTATAAAAAAGCACTCAATACAACGCTCCCTATCTACGCTAGAAATGGTAATCTGGACACCGCTTTAGTGATTGCACATGATTTATTGGAAGCCTATCAAAAAGAAGAGAATCATAATGCACTCCTTCATATATTCAATGCTCTAGGAATATTGTATAGTCAAAAAAATGATATTTATAAATCTGTTCAATACTTTAAACAGGCATTGAATCACCCTAGCCTTGAAAAAGGCTCTGATTTAGAAGGTACGTTATTAATGAATTTGGGAAATAAACTTCAGAAAATCAATAAATTCGATGAAGCTTCAAAAGCCCTATTCGATGCTTTAACTATATGGGATAAATTAGAGGCTACTAAACAAAAAACCACCGTTTATAATAGTATAGGTGTTCTTTTTAATCGAGTTAGAGATTATGACAATGCTATTATCAACCTTGAAAAAGCTTACAACATCCTCGACACTGCCAACCTCGATTTATTCTCTAAGTTTCCACCACTAGTCAATCTTGCTAATGCTTATAACGCTCAGAAAAAATACAAAGAAGCATTGATTCGCTTAGACAGTGCACATAGTGTAGTGGAACAATTGGGTTATCAAGCAGGCTTCATGGATGTTTGGATGAAGCAAATAGATAGTTATACTGGTTTGGAAGATTTCGATAGAGTAGATGCCTTGATTTTAAAAATCGAAAACCTTCCTCAAAGTCTAATACAACAGCGATATTTTTATTATTGTATGCTAAAGGCAGAAGTAGCCATTAGGAAAAACAACCTCAACAAAGCCAATCAGTTTATTAAAAAAGGAGAAGAAATCGCTCAAGAAAGTAGCCACAATAACATTTTATCTACTTTAGCAAAAATCAAATCAGATTATTTTTACGAAAGTGGAAATTATAAGCAATCTCATGAATTCTTACTCGAATATAAAAACAGAAGTGATAGTCTTTTGAATCAGGCAAACATCCGTTCTTTGGCAATACAAGGCACTTCGTATGCACTTGAAAAAGAGCAACTTGTGCAAGAAGAGATTTTCAAAAGAGAAAAAGCTGTTGTTGAAGAACAACTAAAACGACAAAGACAAACTGGCTTTGTTCTGATTTTATTAATTGCAGCATTGCTTCTAGCAGGTTGGATAGCTTACCGCTATTTTCAAACCAGAAATAAATCACTTGCCCTTGACCTTAAAAACAAGAAAATCATAGAACAACAAGCCAATGAACTCAAAAAATACAATGAAGAATTGCGTCAACTCGACGAAACCAAAACACAATTCTTCACCAATGTTTCGCATGAATTTAAAACGCCGCTTACGCTTATTCTCAATCCTGTCAGTCGTTTAATTTCCAATGGACGATTAAATGATGAAGATAAATTCCTCGCTCAATCCGCAGAAAAAAACAGTTTGCAACTCCTCTCATTGACTAATCAAGTATTGGAACTCACCAAATTTGAAGTAGATAAGGTATCCAATCAACCTAGTGCGTTCAACTTAGCTACCACTGCCAGAAAATTACACGCTGACTTCGAGTCCTTAGCAGTTAGTCAGAAAATCCAATTTGATTATACAATAGATGTTGACGAGACGTTGAATTTATATTTTGATTACACGAAGTTTACAACTATCCTAAAAAATTTACTTTCCAATGCTGTCAAATTTACACCAGAAAATGGAACCGTTTTATTCAATGTTCTAGAAAAAGAAGGCGATATAGAAATACAAGTCATTGATAATGGTCGTGGTATTCATCCTTCGGATTTACCGAATATCTTTAAAAGATATTACCAAGCCAACTTGTCTTCTCAAATCCAAGAAGGCGGAACAGGTATCGGTTTAGCCATTTGTGCCGAATACACAAAATTACTTGGCGGGGATATTCGAGTGCAAAGTGCTTATGGTGAAGGCAGTACGTTTATACTCACGCTGCCCAAAACTACTGCACCCGAAGGAACATCAACCAACATGATTGCTGAATCTAAAAGCAATAACGTTGAAATAGTGCCGACACCGTCCATTCAAAATAAAGCCCTTCCTACCCTATTATTAGTGGAAGATAATATAGATTTACAAAACTACCTTAAACTCATTTTACAACATGACTATCAGCTCGAAATTGCATCACATGGAAAAGCAGCATTAACCATCTTAGAAAAAAAACATCAAAGTATTCAGCTCATCATTAGCGATGTGATGATGCCCGAAATGAATGGCTACGAGCTACTAGAACGCCTCAAACAAAACACTAACTATTCCAATATTCCAACGGTTATGCTAACCGCACTAAGCGGCATGGATGATAAACTCAAAGCATTACGCATTGGTATTGATGATTATTTGACGAAACCTTTTTCAGATGAAGAATTAAAGGCAAGAATAGTTAACCTTATCCAAAATAGAACAGAACGCCTCGCTTATCTACAAGATACTGAGCCTACTCAACATATCAATACCATAAAGAATAATCAAAAAGACTTGCAATGGCTAGAAGAATTAGAAATTTACATCAATCGTAATCTACGATATAGCCTTTCTACTGAAATGATTGCAACGCAGATGAACATCAGTAAAAAGACACTTTATAATAAAATCAAGCAG
>CAYLSF010000042.1:0-16483 GCA_964385675.1 uncultured Saprospiraceae bacterium | reverse complement strand
CGTAAACTAAAAATAACTAAAAATGAAAAGTACACTTAGAATAATTATAACTTCTTACCTATTACTTATAACCTATTACTTAAGCACTGCTCAAATCGCTATCAATACAGATGGTACTGAGCCAGACGCATCGGCGATGCTAGACGTAAGTAGTACTGACAAAGGCATCCTAATACCAAGAATGACAACAGCCGAACGCACCGCCATTTCAAATCCTGCCACAGGATTAATGGTTTATGATAGTGATGAAAATAACTTTTGGTATTACAATGGTTCAGCTTGGACAGCGGTAGGACAAAGTGTTTTTACTTCTGAAAATGGGATTACGCATACCATTAATAATAGCGATGATTTCATCGTCGGCACAGATAGCATTAACTACGGTGGAAGTGGTAGCGAAGAACAGAAGTTATTTTTTGATAAAAGTAATGGCGCATTTAGAGCAGGTCAGGTAACTACAACCAATTGGGATACAGATACAATAGGTACAGCGTCAGTGGCTTTTGGTACAGACAATGACGCTTCATTCCTCAACTCATCAGCCTTTGGTTTCGAAAATTCTGCTTTGGCTAAACACTCTTTTGTCGCTGGTAGAGAAAGTCAAACTTACGGTAATGTTTCAATTGCGATGGGACTAGGATTAGCAGCTCAAGCAAAAAATGAATTTGCCATTGGTTCATATAATACCACTTATACTGCGAATAAGCCTGCTGGCTTTGATAATGCAGACAGAGTATTTGTGATTGGAAATGGAACAGATGAAAATAGTCGCTCTGATGCCATGATAGTTTACAAAAACGGAAATACAGAGGTCAATGGTCAGTTCATGGCATCTGATGACTTTCTTGTTGGAGTGGATAGTATTAACCATATTGGCGGTAGTACGCACGAATACAAAGTAATTTTTGACAAAAGTCAAGCGGCATTTAGAACAGGACGTATTTACAACACCAATTGGGATGAAGATAGTCTTGGTTTGTACTCTTTTGCGACTGGTACGAATACTTTAGCAACAGGTAATAATTCAACAGCTTTGGGTTATCAATCATTGGCATCAGGAACACATTCTTTCGCTGGTGGTAACTCATCAGAAGCAACAGGCGCAATTGCTTTTACATTTGGTAGAGAAGTATATGCACCTTCTTATGGCGAAGTAGCCTTTGGTTTGTACGGAACAAGTTACACAGCAAATGAAACATCAGCTTTTAATACAGATGATAGATTATTTAGTCTTGGAAATGGAACAGCCAGCAATAGTCGCTCCGACGCTATGGTCGTTTACAAGAGTGGCAACGCAGAAATCAATGGACAGTTAACAGTATCGGATACACTCAAATTATTAAACGCTTTAACGATTAATGACAACTTAACTATCGACGGCGGACGTATCGAAATAATCAATACAGGTAACTCTGTTTTCATAGGAGAAGGTGCTGGTCAAAGTGATGATTATTCAAATAATAAAAATATATTGATTGGCTATCAAAGTGGCTATGTTAATACAACAGGTAATGATAATATCTTTTTAGGTTATCAAAGTGGTTATGATAATACAACAGGTAGTGATAATATATTTTTAGGATACAGAAGTGGCTATAATAACATAACAGGTTATGATAATATGTTTTTAGGTTACGAAAATGGCTATTCTAATACAACGGGTAAGGATAATATCTTTTTAGGCTTCAGAAGTGGCTATTTCAACACAGGAGGTAGTAATAATACCTTTATAGGATACACCAGTGGTTATAATAATACAACAGGTGTTGATAATACCTTTTTAGGATACTATAGTGGTTTTAGTAATACAACAGGTGACTATAATACTTGCTTGGGGCACGACAGTGGTCGTAATAACACAACAGGTAGTAGTAATGTATTTATAGGCTATAGAGCAGGTTACAACGAGACAGGAAGCAATAAACTTTACATTGATAATTCTAATACTTCATCGCCTTTGATTTATGGAGAATTTAATACTAACCGTGTAGTCATTAATGGCAACAGTTCAGATAACTCTAATAATCGAAGACTTTTCGTGAATGGTTCTATCGGTGCAACTTCTTCTTTTAATAATGACAGTGACCGTCGTTTAAAAACCAATATTCAAACCATTCCAAATGCTTTAGATAAAGTCCTAGAAATGCGTGGCGTGACCTACGAATGGAAAGACGGCAGAGAAAAAGGCGACCGAATGGGCTTCATTGCACAAGAAGTTGAGCCGATTTTACCCGAAGTCGTTGATAATGCAAACGACCATTATACAATGCAGTACGCACCGATTACAGCAGTTTTGGTAGAAGCCGTGAAGGAACAGCAAGCTCAAATCAACGAGTTAAAAATTAAGCTACAAGAAGTAGAAGAACTAAAACAACAAAATACTGAAATGAAAGCGATGTTAGAGCAAATTCAGCAGCAGTTGAAAAATCAATAAAAATCTATTAAAGTGGGAATCAAGTTTACTAAACCTTTGAGGTTTAGTAAACTTAAACCATCAAATAAATATAAAAAGGACTAAAAATAACAAGAGATGAAAAGTACAACAGGCAGCGAAGCTGCAAATTCCAATTTTCAAATTCCAAATTCCAAAAGTATCCTTAAATATAACAAAGATGTATTTCGTTTTAGTATCCTTACTTTATACTTATTACTTACTACCTATTACCTATCAACTGCTCAAATTGCCATCAACACAGACGGGACAGCTCCAGATGCCTCGGCAATGTTAGATGTAAGCAGCACCGATAAAGGTATGCTCATACCAAGAATGACCACAGCCGAGAGGGAAAATATCAGCAGTCCAGCTACAGGATTAATGGTTTATGATAGTGACGAAAATAGCTTTTGGTATTACAATGGAACAGCTTGGACAGCAGTAGGAAACAATATTTTCGTATCAGAAAATGGCAATACACACACCGTTAATGATGACAATGATTTTATAGTAGGGGCAGATAGTGTGAATTGGGTAAGTGGTTCATTAGAACGAAAATTATTTTTTAACAAAAGTAAAGGAGCATTTAGAGTAGGTGGTGTATTCGGTGAACATTGGAATGAAGACAATACAGGTAGTTACTCTTTTTCGTCAGGTTTTAATAATACTGCCAGTGGCTATAACTCGGTAGTTTTTGGACAATATAATACTGCCAGTGGTAGTTCTTCGGTAGTTTGGGGCGCGAATAATATTGCTCCATCTTATGGCGAAACCGTTTTTGGAACTTTTAATACGGAATATACACCAATTGGTGATGTTGGATTTGTGAGCAGTGATAGATTATTTGTCATTGGAAATGGACAAGGTAGCGCTCAACGCTCAGACGCAATGATTATTTATAAAAATGGAAATACCTTATTCAAAGGTCAAACCTTTATCACAGATACTTTAGCCACAGCAACCGACGCAGCACCAGAAACCTCAGCCATTTTGGATATTGCAAGTACAGACAAAGGCGTTTTAATACCAAGAATGGACAGTACAGCCCGAACAGCGATTACCAGTCCAGCCGAAGGATTAATGGTGTATGATAATTCAACGGCTACGTTTTGGTACTATGACAACGACCAATGGAATGAAATCCGCAATGGTTCGGAAGCATTAAGTACTACAGATATGTTTGAAAATCTGACAAATACACCTGACTTCTCGTGCTTAGAAACGAAGGCAACGCTAAGTTTCGGTTCTGACCAAAGAGCAATAGCTATATCTGATAATTATGCTTATGTAGTAGATTCGGATGATGATAATTTAAGTGTAGTCGATATTAGTAATCCTACAAGCCCAGCAGTAATCAATAGTTTAGCGATTAGTTCTGAACCTTCCAGAATAGCTATATCTGGTAATTATGCTTACATTATAAGTACAGGTAGTGATGACTTAAAAGTAATTGATATTAGTAATCCGAATACACTATCTGTGATTGGTAGTTTAAATATTGGTACTACTCCACGAGATATCTCCATCTCAGGCAACTACGCTTATATTGTAGATTCGGGAAGCGATGATTTAAAAGTAATCGATATTAGTACGCCAAGTACACCAACACAGATAACGAGTTTAAGTATTGGAAATGCAAAGGCAATAAAACTGCAAGGCAATTATGCATATTTCATAACAGGTTATAAAATAGAAATAATTGATATTAGCGTCCCAAATGCACCAAGCATATCAGGTAGTTTAGCATTGGGTAGTGGTGGTGAACTAGCAGATTTAGGAATATCAGGCAATCATGCCTATGTTGTGGATGGAAATGGATATGAATTTTACGCCGTAGATATCAGTGACCCTACTACACCAACATTAGTCGATGAATTAGATAATGGAGGAGGTACAGGTGGAATAATTTTAGCAGTTTCAGACAACTATGCCTATGTAGAAACTGATGGAAACTCTAATGATTTTAGAGTAATAGATATTAGTAATCCAACAGCTTTAACGACAGCAGGTCGTTTGAATATAGGTGTTAATTCAACAGATTACATAGTAGTATCAGGTGGGTATGCTTATATTTCTACTAATGGTAATTTAAAAGTCATCAATATAGCTTGCGATGCCAATATAGCATTCAATCCGATAAGCGGAACATTTACCACGAATGACAACAACTTAGCAGACCATTCCGCAAATCAGAATATTCAACTCAATGATTATTACCTATCCAATGACGGCGATGATGAAGGCATAAGTATCTCGGATGATGGAAATATCACGCTTTCTAATACTTTAACCGTCAGCGATGACTTTCTCGCAGGAACAAATGATATGAGTTACGGAGGTAGTGGCGATGAAGCCAAAGTCATTTTTGATAAAAGTCAATTTGCTTTCAGAACAGGACGAGCGAATAATACCAATTGGGATGAAGCTAATCTCGGTTTGTATTCTTTCGCATCAGGTACGAATACTTTGGCTACTGGCAATAATTCTGTTGCCTTTGGTTATCAATCGCTTGCTTCGGGAACGCATGCTTTGGCTGGCGGAAATCAATCAGAAGCCACAGGTCACCTTTCTTTAGCTTTTGGTAGAGAAGTATTTGCGCCATCTTATGGAGAAGTTGCTCTGGGTTTATACAGCACTACTTACACGCCCGATGATGCAACTGATTTTGATACAGACGATAGATTATTTGTTATTGGAAATGGTTCGGCAAGTAATAGTCGCTCTAACGCTATGGCGATTTATAAAAATGGAAATACAGAAATCAATGGACAAATAACCACCTCAGCGGAAGCTCAAGGTACGGATTATGTGTTCACCATTAAAAATACCACCAACGATAATAGCGCACTCAATAATGCTTTAGAAATCCTTGCAGGACATGATACTTATAATAGTAGTGAAAACTCTGGCTTCATTAGATTTTCAACTCCTAATGGAACAACTTGTGGAAGAGTTTATCAAAGTGGTAGCAACTCCGTCTCCAGAGCCAACACCTCAGATATTCGATTAAAAGAAAATATTTTACCTACTCAATATGGACTTTCTGATATTCTTAACATCAAAGTGAGAGACTACAACTTCAAGTTAGACCCAGTAGATAATGTCAAAACAGGCTTTTTGGCACAACAGCTTTATGAAGTATTCCCAACAGCCGTCTTAGTCGGTGGCGAAGATGCCAAAACTAATCCGTGGATGGTGGATTATTCTAAACTCACACCACTTTTGGTAAAAGGCATTCAAGACCAACAAAAGGTTATCGAAAGCCAAGAAAATCGCATTCAAAAACTAGAAAATGAAAATCAAGCCATGAAAATTGAGATTTCCAAAATCCAACAACTAGAACAACAAAACGCCGAAATGAAAGCGATGTTAGAGCAAATTCAGCAGCAGTTGAAAAATCAGTAAATATCCATATCCAATTAGAGAGATTAGAATATGGATTTAAAAATCAGTGTTTATTAGTTTCATCCGTCATCCCGATAGCTATCGGGAGTATTCTAATCGCTCTAATACGTTCAAAATTTAGTTCGTCGGTAGTCTTCCTTTACACTCTATCGGTAAGTGATGTTTACCAAACTTTTTGAAGTTTAGTAAACAGAGATATCCGCTTTTAAATATAAAAAATCCATCCTAACCTGTCTGCCGACAGAGGCAGGTTTGTTTTATCCGCATCATCCGCGTTTCCATCACGTCCATTCGATAAAACACCTACTCCACAAACACGAAATTTCGCTTTTATATCAATAAACCCCCTAAGCATTCGCATTCGTGCAAAACAATTACCGATATGTGATAAGGATTTGAATGTATTATTGTGATATAATTTAAAATTAACAGCAAAGGATTTCAACCCTTCGCTGATAACAGTATCATTTTACAACAAACAGAGATTCACTAAAAATAACTAAAAATGAAAAGTACACTTAGAATAATTATCACTTCTTACCTATTACTTATCACCTATTACTTAAGTACTGCTCAAATTGCCATCAATACGGACGGAATAGATCCAGATGCTTCAGCAATGCTAGATGTTTCAAGCACGGATAAGGGTATCTTAATTCCTAGAATGACGACAATGCAACGTACTAATATCAGCAGTCCAGCAACAGGCTTATTGGTCTATGATACGACGACGGGTAGTTTTTGGTATTTTGGTAATGGAGGCTGGAATGAAATTGAAAATAATGCCGCTAGTGCTACTCTATCCGATGCAGATGGCGATACCAAAATACAAGTGGAAGAAAGTAGTGATGAGGATATGATTCGCTTTGATGTAGGTGGTACGGAATTCATGCGTTTGCATAGCGGTAGATTAGAATTACTGAATACAGGCAGTTCTCTATTTATAGGAGAAGGGGCTGGAGCAAGTGATAATTTTGATGATAATGAAAATCTAGCGATTGGAAAAAATGCGTTAACCAGTGTAGTCTCCAACAATAATAATATAGCTATTGGTAATAGTGCGTTAACAGCAATGGTTGTTGGCGATAATAATATTGCGTTGGGTAGAAATGCCTTATCGAGTTTAAATAGTGCAGGCGGCAATGTGGCATTAGGCGTTAGTGCTATGGAAAATACAGCAGGTGCTAACAGTAACTTTAATGTCGCCATTGGGCAGTTGAGTGGTCAAAGTCTAAGTGGAAAAAAGAACATCTTAATTGGCTATCAAGCAGGTAAAAATACAACAGGAGATGGCAATGTATTTATCGGTCATAATATTGCCAATAATATCAATCTTACGGATAAATTACTCATTGACAACTTTAATGCAGATACCACCAATGCTTTAATTTATGGTGATTTTAGTGAAGACCGCCTACATATCAATGGAGATTTAACAGTAACAGGGACGCTCTTTGGCAGAGCCTTTACCTCTGAAAATGGTATTACTTCTTCTACGAATAATGATGATGATTTCATCGTGGGTGTCGATAGTATCAATTTAGGTAGTGGTACAGAATACAAGTTGTTTTTTGATAAAAGTAAAGGCGCAATTAGAGCAGGAGCCATCACTAATGATAAATGGGATGAGGATAACCTAGGTAATTATTCCGTAGCATTCGGTAACAGCAACCTTGCTTCAGGAAACTATGCTATGGCGTTTGGAGGATTCAATTCTGCTTATGGAACATTTTCCACAACTTGGGGCGATGGCAACAATGCAAACGGAACACATGCTACCGCTTGGGGGCAGTTCAATGATGCTAACGGTACCTACAGCACCGTTTCAGGATTATTTAACATCGCTCAATCGTATGGAGAAACCGTCATTGGTTTATACAATACCACTTACACCGCCAATAATGCCACAGGATTTGATAGTGATGATAGACTTTTTGTAATTGGAAATGGACAAAGTACGAGTAATCGTTCGGATGCTTTGATCGTCTATAAAAGTGGTGCTACGGTATTGAATGGTAACTTGACGATTAATGGAGGCATCAATACAAGCAGTAATGATGATGACTTTTTAGTGGGTGCAGAAAGTTTAGATTATGTAAGTGGAACGGAAACTAAACTGTTTTTTGATCAAGGAAAAGGGGCGTTTCGAGTCGGTACCGTCAATTCTACTTATTGGGATGATGCCAATGTAGGCGACCATTCCATCGCTTTTGGCGAAAATACAACAGCGAGCGGGACGCATGCTATGGCATGGGGATATAATGGTACTGCATCTGCGACTCATGCTACTGCCTGGGGCTATCAAACCATTGCGAGTTATAACAATGCGACAGCTTGGGGCTATCAAACCACTGCCAGTGGCATACACTCTACCGCTTACGGAATTGACACCAGGGCTTATTCTTATGCCGAGACCGTTTTAGGTTCTTACTCGACCGATTATTCGCCAAATAGTTTTCATGCTTATGATAGTGACGACCGATTATTTGTAATAGGAAATGGAACGGCGGATAATAGCCGTTCAGATGCTATGCTTATTTACAAAAACGGTAATACAGAAATCAATGGACAATTAACTGTGGGGGGCAACCTCAAACTCAACGGTAACTATATTTCTAATGATGGCAATAGTGAAGGGATTTCCATTACTAATAACGGTCATGTAACCATGACAAGCAGTGCTGCTGGCGGTAGTAGTTATATACTAACTGTAACGAATACTTCAACCAATACTTCTAAAAGGGCAAATGGTTTGAATGTTATTGCAGGACATGATTCATATAATAACATCAATAATCGCTTTATTCATTTTAGCACGCCTAATGGAACGACCGTAGGAGAAGTTACTCAAAACTCAACAGGTGTTTCTTATAATAACACTTCAGATGTACGCCTTAAAACCAATATTCAACCGACTCAATATGGTTTGACAGATATTCTCAATATTCAAGTCAAAGATTATCATTACAAATCAGATACAAATCAAAGTTTACAAACGGGTTTCTTGGCTCAACAATTACATGAGGTTTTTCCAGTGGCTGTAAAAAAAGGAGGAGACAATGCGAAAACCAATCCTTGGATGGTGGATTATTCTAAAATAACACCTTTACTAGTCAAAGGTATTCAAGAATTATCTGATGAAAACGAAGCCTTAAAACTTGAAAATAAAAATCAAAATGAACGGTTAGAACAACTAGAACAGCAAAACGCTGAAATGAAGGCAATGTTAGAGCAGATTCAACAGCAGCTGGAGAAGCATAAAATGGATTGATTAATATTATATGCAACAATATTGAGTACACGTCATTCCGAACTTGTTTCGGAACCTGTCTACCGAACAGGCAGGTCTCACTAATACTGGTTACGTCAACTTGACTGTATGACTCTTTTTTCAAAAGTCGTAACGAATGTTCGCAAGATTCCGTGTCGATGCACGGAATGACGTTAGAAGGAAAACTTTCTAAATAATTAGAAATCATCTCCTTCCCCTGACTCCCTAGTTCTCGACTTCAAAGCAATTAAAAAATCTTCCCATTCATCCTGTTCCACACGAGAAATAGTTTGAAAACTTGTATCGTACACTTCAAGTATATCTCCAAAAGATTGGGCATTATCGCAACTAACTCCATACCAATGTTTAGCAGACCAGCCTTTCACCCACAACACCATAAAAGGTACTTGTCCATCAGATTTTAATCGTTTTTTTTGTTGATTATAAGCAGCATACCAACGAATTGTATCTTTCATCATTTCATGACCATTGAGAGTCGCATTTGAAACTTGATTGGTCAACGTATTTAGGTAATTAAAAAAGTGGGGCGGCAATTCAAAGCGTTCTTTAATGGTCACATCCGTAAAAATGCCCTGATCCATCCATTCCCTCAAAACCTCCGTAAGCATTGTTTGCACTATTCCCCTATTTTCAAGTTGTATTGATGATACTTCGATTTTAGCATTAATCGCAGTAAGAATTTCAGCTAGTCTTTGTTTCATCGTCCTTAAAATTTCAGTTAAAAAAATCCGCTTTAATCTGTACAACCTGTCTGCCGAAAAAGGCAGAACCGCATCATCCGTGTCTCTACCACTCCAATTTAGTTAAAAATAATACAATTTAATCCCCTCACAAAAACGAAATCTCGCTTCTCTGATAGAAAAACACTTCCTTTTTCGTGTTTATGCTAACTTATTGTCCTTTTGTAAAGATGATTTCTTGTCATACTTGTAGTGTAATATTTAAGAATCGAGAGCAGTCTCGATAGCTATCGGGATAAGAGAGTAGAGATAATACAACTATCAACTTATTTCAGTATAGGATAATTAAATCACTCTTCTCTTTTCTCAGTTCTAAATAATAAACAATTACTAAAATTAACAACTATGAACCATTACCTTAAAGTCTTAGCCATCACCACCTTAGTTTTTATTATTCAATATACCTCTATTCATGCACAGGTAGCCATCAATACAGACGGTAAAAATCCTGATGCTTCGGCAATGTTAGATATTTCAAGTTCTGATAAAGGAATATTAATACCCAGAATGACCACTGCTGAAAGAAATAGATTAGGATCAATTGCTGCTACCGCTCTATTAGTTTTTGATACTGATACGGGTAGTTTCTGGTTTTACAATGGAACGGCTTGGGAACAATTAATTAGTACAAATACCAATACAACTAGTAACAATAGAAATGGAACAAGTAGTGTTGCTATGAGTGTAGAAGATAATGATGGCGATACCAAGATACAAGTAGAAGAAAGTGCAGATGAAGATATTATTCGATTTGATGCAGGCGGTACAGAATATATGACTTTATCAAATGGTGTTTTAAGTATTGAGAATACAGGAAATAGTGTTTTTATTGGAAAAAATGCAGGTATTAATGATGATCAAACCAATAATCGAAATGTATATGTCGGAATAGCAGCAGGAAAAGATAACACAACAGGTTTAAAAAATACAGCAATTGGACACAATGCCTTATCATCAAATCAAACAGGAGAATTTAATGTAGCCATTGGTTCTAATTCTTTGAGAAACAATACGGCTAGTTCTAATGTAGCCATTGGACAAAGAGCCTTATTAAATAATAGTACAGGAAGCTCAAATACAGGCTTGGGTAAAGATCAGGAAATGCCAATACTACAGCGTCGTTGAATACTTTTTATGGTGCAAGAACAGGTTATTCCAATACGACAGGAACTTCTAATACTTTTACAGGAACCTACTCTGGTGCATTAACGACAACGGGTATGAGAAACACCTTTTACGGGGCTAGGTCAGGTACCTTAAATACAACAGGTAGTAATAATACTATGGTTGGTAGAATATCTGGCTACAATAATACAACTGGCTCTGACAATGTATTTATGGGCTATGGATCAGGTTTTTATAATGAGACTGGAAGTGGAAATATATATTTAGGATACAATGCAGGTATCAATAACACAGCAGGTGATAAAAACATCTTTATTGGGCATGAAGCAGGAGCAAATGAAACAGGAAGCAATAAATTATATATCAATAATGACTCAACAAGCACGCCTTTAGTTTATGGAGATTTTGCAGTAGATAGTATCGCTATCAATGGAGATTTTTATGTAAATGGTAATTCAAGTGGTACATCTCCCTGGACTAACTCAAGTGACCGTCGCTTAAAAACCAATATTCAAACGATTCCTAATGCTATTGATAAAATTGCACAAATGCGTGGAGTAACTTACGAATGGAAAGATGGTAGAGAAAAAGGAAATCGTCTAGGGTTTATCGCTCAAGAAGTTGCACCTATTTTACCAGAAGTCGTCAATACGAATGATGCAAATCACTACACCATGCAATATGCTCCTATCACTGCGGTGTTGGTAGAAGCCGTAAAAGAACAGCAACAAATTATTGATAATCAACAAAAAGAAATCAATGAATTAAAAGCACAAGCCGCTAAAATACAGCAAATGGAAGCACAAAATGCTGAAATGAAAGCGATGTTGGAGCAGATTCAAGGGCAATTGAATAATAAGTAGTAGGTAATAAGTAATAAGTAATAAGTATCAAGTTCAATTAAAGTTTAAGGGAAGGTTAAACTTTAATTGAACTTGATACTTTTTTAGTGATAAAGAAATCCAGTACCTGGACAGTCGGGAATACTTAATGAGATGCGCGAGAGGAGCGTGTTGAATAAACGATGTCCCATTCCCGCAACATTCTCCTTAATACTTAATACAGTTCTCTGAAAATTATTATGATTTTTCCGTCAAGCGATCCCGAAAACTTTCGGGAGAGCGTCCATTCATCGTCAAGGCGAAGCCTTCCATCCACCGTTTTGAAAAATTCTGTGGAATTTTTCAAAGAACCCCTAATACTTAAAGATATTCCTCCCCCAAAATACCTCATATCATAACTCCAAATTAATTCGTACTTTTGTACAAAGTACCATAAAAATACCATGAGACAATCATTGAGATATATAGTTACACTATTCCTACTACTTATTACTACGACCGTTTTTGGACAAAACTATAATTTAAGTATGGTGACCTTACCTAAAGACAATGGTCTTTCGGGTAATCGAGTCATCAAGATCATTCAAGATAAAGATGGTTTTATCTGGCTATTTAGTCTAAATGGAATTGCCCGATTTGATGGTTATGAGTATCAATGGTTTAATAAAACCAATAGTGCCTTGCGAGAGATTCCCAATCCACGACACATAGCGGAAGATGCTGAGGGTTATATATGGCTGAATCAAGGCAATAAAATAGATTTATTACATCATCGTACTTTCGAAGTCATTCCCTTTGAAGAAAAATTCAAAGATATAGCAAAGGAAAAATTCACTTGTAAAAATATTATACAAGGCTCAGATGGTCGTGTTGTGATAGAATTACTCCTTAAAAGTGATAAATGGAAACGCTATTTGTATCATCCTCAAACAGGCATCAAGGATTTAGACTACCTTCCTTCCAAAAAAACACAACATATTTACATCAAAGAAAATGCTATATGGATAGGAACTAGAAAAGAACAATGGAAAAAACGAGACCTAGAGACTGGAAAAGTATTAAAGCAATTAAAATTAGATAAGCAGTTATATTCCACCCCTAGAATCATTCCGAGTAAGCATCACACCGAAGATTTATTTTCGGCAAAGCGAGGAGAAGAGATAGTCATCTTTGAGGCAAAAAAAAGGGGGCAAATAAAAGAGATCTTTAGTTTTAAATATGAAGGTATTATCAGACCGTCCATTAATCCCTTCTATGGATATAATAAAGACCAAATTGTAGCTAATATAGGGGAGAAATTATATTTGATAGACATTAGAACAAAACAAGTAATCGCATTTAATACTCGTCAAAATAGTAATAATGAAATCAACAGGATTTTATTAATTGATAATAATGATGTCATCTGGACAAAGTCGAATCTGAGAGGGGTCGAAATGTTTAAAATTAATGCCTCCAATTTTTCCTTATATGCTCCAAACTCCCCCGTACGAGGCATGGTGGTACGAGATAGTTTTTTATTTACTAACAAATATAAAATTCCTTTAAATGCTCCCAATGACTTGATAGAATTGGGGTTAAAGAAAAATCAAGCCTATGAATTAACCCATAAAAACCAGGTATGGATTAGTTTTGAAAATGGTATCAAAAATATTTATGCTTCATCTGGTGAACTTCAGAAGGACATCTTACACGCCTCAGAAATCAACAAAGGCACTAAACCCGTTACTTGGGCAATCTTGCAGGATAAATCAGGTAAATGGTGGAGTGGAACAGGTAAAGGAATCTTCACAAGCACTACCAACCATCCAGACTCCTTGTTTTTCTATGATCAATATAATGAGTTCCAAGATTTAAAAAATGCAACTATCTACCAATTATTGGAAGAAGGCGATCATATTTGGGCAGTTACAACCATTGGCTTATTTTATATTCATAAATCAAAAGGTGTATTAAAACACTATGCACTCGAAGCCAGTGAAGCCTTTCGCTTACCTGTTAGTAATATCCATTTTTTGCATAAAGATACGGATGGTTCTTATTGGATAGCGACCAACTCAGATGGATTAGTCTACTTTGAATTAAATGACGATAGAACCGTAAAAACCTATAAAACGTACGACACAAGAGATGGTCTATCTTCCAATATATTATATGCTATTTTACCCGATGATATGGATAGGCTTTGGATTAGTACTATCAATGGAATAAGCGTCCTTGATAAAAAAACAGAGCAATTCCAAGCCTTTTTTGAAGAAGATGGATTATCGCAAACAGAGTTTAATAGAATATCTTACACCAAGGGAGACGATGGTCGTATCTTTTTTGGGACAATTTTAGGAGCAGTTGGTTTTAATCCAAGCGATTTTTCACAATCCGAAACCTACAATACACCAATCAATATTGTACAATTTGAAAAATATCATAGTGACAATAATATTACGACAGACTACACTTCAGCACTCCTAAAACAACAAAAAATCACACTAGAGCCAGATGATAGATTTTTCCGTTTAAAGGTGAGCATGATTGATTATTTTAATAGTGATAAAATTCAATACTATTATCAAATAAAAGGGCTATTTAAAGATTTGCAGCCTATCACAGGCAATGTAATTGAATTAGGTAGTTTACCGTATGGTAATCACGAACTTATTGTCAAAGGACAAGGAGCCAATAAAAAGTTTTCAGAAGACCTATTAACGCTTCCGCTAACGGTTAAGCGTCCTTTTTACTTACAATGGTGGTTCCTTTTAACGGCTCTTGGCTTAATTCTTTTAAGTGCCTATCAAATTTATAAATGGCGTATTCGTCAATTTCAAGAACGCCAAAATAGACTTAAATTATTAGTAGCAGAACGAACGGCTCAAATCCAAAAGGATAAAACCATCATTGAAGAACAAGCCAATCAATTAAAAGAATTAGATGAGGTAAAATCTAAATTCTTTGCCAATATTTCGCATGAGTTACGGACGCCTTTAACCCTCATATTGGCTCCTTTGAATAATCTGATAAAAAGTAATGCCTTTTCTAATAAACAATATACACAGTTGCTACTCATGCAGCGAAATGGTCAAAAGCTACTAAAACGCATCAATGAGTTATTAGACTTATCTCGCCTAGATGCTAACAAGCTAGAGGTTAATAATACGCCAACTTTCATGTATCCATTTTTTAAAACCCTATTGGCAACTTTTGAAAGTGCAGCTAATTTAAAAAACATTCAACTCAACTTTGACTATCGCTTAGATGAAGAAACGCAACTCTCCATTGATAATGATAAGTTGGAAAAAATCACGACCAATTACCTCAGTAATGCTTTAAAATTTACGCCTAAAAATGGTCAAATTTCATTATTGGTCAAAAAAGAAGAGGGCAGGTTACAAGTCAGCGTAACCGATACAGGACAAGGTATTTTAGAAAAAGATTTACCTAAAATATTCGATCGGTTTTATCAAACTAAAAAATCCAATCAACAACAAGGAACAGGTATCGGTTTATCACTTTGTCAAGAGTTAGCCAAAGTCATGAAAGGCAAAGTATGGGCAACTAGCGAAATTGATAAAGGAAGTACCTTCTATGTCGCCCTACCTTATGTAGAAACCTTTGCCGTAAAAGAAATTGAGGAAAAGGAACTTTTAGAACCTATCATCAATGAATCTCCTAAAAATAAAGCTCAACATAAAAAGACTGTCCTTATCGTAGAAGATAATCCAGATTTACGCGCTTTTCTAACCATTATCTTAGAAGAGCAATACAATGTGATTACGGCTGAAAATGGGCAGGAAGCTTTAGAACGGTTAACGGTAAACGGTGAACGGCAGACAGATTTACCCCCTAGCCCCCCAAAGGGGGAATCATCGTTAGTACCCCCTTTTAGGGGGCTAGGGCGTTTACCGTCATTGATTATAAGCGACATCATGATGCCCATTATGGATGGAATTGAATTATTAACCACTATCAAAGCGAATGAAGATCTAAAACATTTGCCTGTTATTTTACTAACGGCTCGGCAAAATGTGGAACTTAAAATTGATGCGTTTCGGATTGGGGTAGATGACTATTTAACCAAGCCTTTCAAAGCAGAAGAACTATTGGCAAGGGTAGATAATTTAATTCAGAATGTAGAACAACGAATGGCTCAAAACCCTATGGTTAATCAAGATAATGCAAATTCAGTTACCGTTGTAGATACAAAATGGCTAAAAGAAGTAGAAACTATTATTTTGGATAATATTGAGAATAATAAGTTTACATTAAATCAATTGGCAGATGAGTTGTTTATCACATCTAGGACGCTACAGCAAAAAATCAAAGGTATTACAGGCAAGACGCCCAAACAATATCAAAGAGACATTCAAATGCATATTGCTCGTCAAAAACTCAAAAACGGCGACGTTCAAACCATTGCCGAATTAGGGTTTCAATTGGGCTTTGATAATCCGTATTATTTTGCCAGTTTATATAAAAAATACTATGGTGTTACACCCAAAGAAGATATGGTGCAATAATGTCGAATTCGTTCAAATACGTGACTTTATAATCGAACTGAATTAAACTTTTTCAAATGCTTGCAGAGAGTATTAAGTTGCTCATAATTAAATTTTAACGAATAGACAGTAAAATTTATGCCAACAATATATTT
>CAYLSF010000041.1:0-16651 GCA_964385675.1 uncultured Saprospiraceae bacterium | reverse complement strand
AATATAATTCTATATTCTTAACGCTCAATTAAAAACTGCCCCTGCTTCACCAACTGCCCCTCCACATATATGCCATAAAAATAAGCACCATTATGCCAGTCAGAGGTATTAAATTGTATAAGATTAGTGTTGATATTTTGACGAGTTATTAATTGTCCAAGTGTAGAATAAATACGAATTTCAGCATCGTCCAGACGGTCTTCCAATTGAAAATGAAGGATGTCTTTTGCAGGATTTGGGAAGACTTTGAGATGAATGTTGTTTTCTATGACTTCATCTGTAGAAACGATTAATAGACTATCCAAATTTGCTGGTGTTCCCCATTCTATACCGTTTTTATTGTAGTAGATATAAGAGCGTTTTGTCTCAACTATTTGTACAGTACCGCCATGTGAATGATAAGTACGTCCTATACCTTTATGGTAAGCAACATCATCTATTCCTAGTCCTCCACCAACCTGAATAAAACAGTTGCCAGGAAGTATTGTTTTTGTACTCCTTATCTTTTGATTTCCATCTATTGTCTGACTCATTCCGATATAGTTACCATCATTATGAAAGGACAAAATATTTATCGGATTATCTTCTCCGATATAATAAGTCAATACAGTATTACCATAATGAAGCGTATCAAAAGAATAAGTAACAGAAGGATTCATGGAAAAATCTATATCTATTAAAAACTCATACCGTTCCAAAAAAACATTGTAATAAACCGAATCCCCATTATTAGAAAAAGATTTATTCTGAATAGTAATAATATCATAAGTCTTATAACAACCAGCACCACCACCACTTCCAAGACCTGGAGTCGATTCGGTTTCCCAATGATATTCATCCCCAATATCGTAATCGTAAATATCTGCTGCAGTTAAATTATCTACACCAAGATTATATTTAGGAAATCCTAAAATTCGTATAGGATTATAATAGTAAGAAGAGTTAGAATAATTGTTACTAAGGCAAGTAGATACGCCATAAGGAAATTTAAACAAATTAAACCCTTCTATCAAACCGTAGTGTTTACTTACTTTTATCACTAAAGTATCATAAGGACTTGAAACAGTATTCCCAAAAATATCTTTGGCTTGTAACGTGATTGTTTTTACACTATCAATAATACCTAAGAAATGACTCGTATCGACAGTTGTAACCGTTGCTTCAAAATAATCTCCATTAGGATTTTGATAAAAAATCCAAGTCTCATTTAAACTCGCTTGTGTCTGAATAAAAATGGAGTCTTGTAATTGATTAAAGTAAATATCTGTACCATCATCTTGCAGTATAGTCTTATAACCCAAGAATCCCGTATCATTTAAATTGTACCAAATACCTAACTGCAAACTAAAGCTATCATATTCAAACTCTAATTCTTGACTTAGTGTATGATAGATAATTGTGTCGTTACCAACAACTTGAAAAGAATCCGTTACAATAACTCTAGTATGAACAGCATCTAAAAAATCAAAATGAACCTCTGAATCCGTAGAAACGGTTCTATAATGCTGACTAAAGACTGATAACGTATTCAAAAGAAAAATTACTAGTATTGATATTCTCATATTAAAAGGTTTAAAAATGGTTTAGAATCATTTTGACTATCTATCCATAGCTTACCTTTTTTGAGGAAAACAACTCATCATTTTTGGGCAACGAAACAGATAAATTAATAGGCATCAAAGTTGAGTCAACTCCTTTATTTGTATCAAATACATACAGTAAAACAAGATACACTAAAAATCAAATAAATTCAACTTCTTAAAACAGTGCTTGTGCTGCAATAAAAATGACAGATTTATATTAAAAAATTGAATTAAGTTCTCAATATATTGACTAATTGACCAATAAAATTTAACTTTGTCCCAATATTTTATACTAGAAAATAGGTGTAAGGTTTAAGGTACAAGGTATCAGGTTAAATTTATCCTATACCTTAAACCTTGTACCTTACACCTTATACCTCTCGAATACATGGCAAACGGAACAGTGCAAACTAAGACACGTCAAGAAATCCTATTACCTAAAATGGGAGAAAGTATTACAGAAGCAACGATTATTAATTGGGAAAAGCAGGTAGGCGATTGGGTAGAAGAAGATGAGACCATAGTAGAAATCGCAACGGATAAGGTGGATTCAGAAGTTCCCTCTCCTTTCAGTGGAAAAATTATAGAAATAAAGTATGAAAATGATACCGTTGTTCCCGTCGGAGCAGTTATTGCCATTATTGAAACCGACGCAACGGAAGAAGATACGCCTATTGCTACTCCAACTGTAGAACAACAAACAATAGCAGACGACATAAACACAACAACAGGTTCCGCTATAAAAAATACATCGAGTGATGGTCGATTTTATTCGCCTTTGGTACGTAACATCGCTCAACAAGAAAATATTAATCAAGCTGAATTAGATCAACTGCAGGGTAGCGGTCACGGTGGACGAGTGACAAAAAATGATATTTTAAAATATATAGAAAATAGAAACCGTCAACCTCAAGTACAACCTCAAATTCAAAAATCTACCCCACCTAATAAACAAACATCTATTTCAAAACCCCAGCACATCAACACATCAACACATCAACACATCAACACGTCAACACCACAATACACCAATGGTAATGTAGAAATTATTGAAATGGATAGAATGCGTAAATTAATAGCGCATCACATGGTGGAATCTAAACGAACTTCACCTCATGTTACTTCTTTTGTAGAAGTAGATGTAACAGAAATGGTGAACTGGAGAAATAGCATTAAAAAACAATTCCAAGCAAAATACGGTGAGAAAATCACTTTCACACCCTTATTTGTAGAAGCCGTTGCGAAAGCCATTTCGGATTTTCCAATGATCAATGTATCCGTAGATGGCAATCACATCATTCTCAAAAAAGACATTAATATCGGTATCGCAACGGCTCTGCCTTCAGGTAATTTGATTGTACCTGTTGTCAAGAATGCCAATCACAAAAATTTATTTGGGCTAACCAAAACCGTCAACGACTTAGTCGGTCGAGCAAGAAACAACAAATTAAAGCCAGACGATATTCAAGGCGGCACCTTTACTTTGACCAATGTAGGAACATTCGGTAATGATGCGGGTACACCTATCATCAATCAACCACAAGTTGCCATTTTAGCCACAGGAGCGATTCGTAAAAAACCAGCCGTCGTTGAAACAAAATACGGAGATGTGATTGCGATTCGCCAAATGATGATGATGTCCCTATCCTACGATCATCGAGTCGTAGATGGCTTCTTAGGTGGTTCATTCTTGCGTCGAGTAGGCGATTATTTAGAAGGGTTTCAAGGGGGGAATATTTGATTGTGCCGTTCCTTTGTCACTGATTGAACCGCCTTCGGCTGATTGTAAAATTGTATCGCTCTGCCGATAGCTATCGGCATCGCTGATTGTTGAATGAATATTCGTAAAAAATGCAATCATACAATCAGCGAAACGACACTCCCGATAGCTATCGGGACAGACGAAGGCGACTCAATCACCAAAAAATAAAACTATGAATATATTAGAGCGTAAAGTATTTAGAAAGTTATCCACACCAACAGGATATAGAAGAGCGGAAATTTTAGCCGATTTTAAATATTGTTGTTTGAGTCGAAATATTAGCCGCTCGATTCGTAGAGAAGTGTTGACAGGAAGGGCAAAGTTTGGGATAGAGAGTAGTGGAAAAGAAGTGCTTCAAGTTGCAATGGCAAGGGCTTTTCAGAAAGGCGATTTCTTTTCGGGTTATTATAGAGATATGACCTTTATGATAGCAAAGGAATTAGCTACGCCTGAAACGCTTTATGCTTCCCTTTATGCCGATACGGAAAATGATATTTATTCTAGTGGTCGTCAAATGAATAATCATTTTAGTACCCCTTTAGTGGATAGTGAAGGTAATTTTACCAATCATAAAGACAGTTATAATGTAGCCTCTGCCCTATCGCCTGTAGCAGGGCAAGTTACACACGCATTAGGAATTGCTTTAGCCTCCAAAGCGTATCAATCCAATTTAGCATTAAAAAATAGCACATCTTTTTCTAAAAATGGACAAGAAGTTAGTTTCTGCACCATAGGCGATGCTTCTACTTCGGAAGGTGTCTTTTTTGAGGCTATCAATGCCGCAGGTGTTATGAAAGTGCCTTTAGCTATTGTCGTGCAAGATGATGGTTATGGTATATCTGTTCCTACCAAATATCAAACCACCAAAGGCAGTATTTCAGAAGCCTTACAAGGATTTAAAGTCAATCAAAAAGGGGAAGGTATTGATATTTATACCTTAAAAGCATGGGATTATCAAGAGTTGCGAGAAACTTTTGAAAAGGCAATTGCTAAAATGCGTAAAACGCACATTCCTGCCGTTTTCCATGTTGAAGAATGTACCCAACCTTTAGGGCACTCCACCTCAGGTTCGCATGAACGCTACAAATCAGAAGAGCGATTACAGTGGGAAAAAGATATGGATTGTAACGTCTGGTTTGAACGATGGATTTTGGAGCATGGCATTGCTACACAAGAAGAACTTGATGCCATCAAAGCAGAAGTGAAGCAATTAGAAAAACAAGGTAGAAAAGTCGCATGGAAACGGGCACAAGCTCCTGTCAAACAAGCTAAGGCGGAAGTTGAGGCGATTTATACTCAAATTTTAAGGCAAACTAAAAAAAGAAGAGAAGCCCAACAAATTCAATATAAATTGAATGAAATGATGTCGCCAACTTGGAGCGAAATCATTAAAAATGCCTACGAGATGCAAGTGACCCTTTTGGGAGAACAGCATGAGAGTCTGCAACAACTAGAACAATGGTTAGCCAAAGCAGAAGCTAAAGGCAAAGCGACTTATGAGACGCATCTATACAGCGAAACCCCCAAAGCAGCATTAAAGGTAAAAGGTGTTCCAGCTCAATATGCCGATGATGCTCCAATGAAAAATGGGTATGAAATCTTAAATACTTTTTTTGATAAAGCATTAAGTCAAAATAAGAATTTATACGCTTTTGGAGAAGATGTCGGAAAAATTGGAGATGTCAATCAAGCCTTTTCGGGGATGCAATTAAAATATGGCGAAGAGCGTGTTTTTGATACGGGCATCCGAGAATGGACAATTGTAGGTCAAGCTATCGGTATGGCAATGCGCGGGTTACGCCCTATTGCCGAAATCCAATATTTGGATTATTTAGCGTATGCTTTTTCTCCTTTATCCGATGGTTTAGCTACCCTTCGTTATCGTACAAATGGTCAACAAGCCGCTCCTGCCATCATTCGTACTAGAGGACATCGCTTAGAAGGCGTTTGGCATTCGGGGTCTCCTATGGGTATGATGATTAATTCTATGCGAGGGATTTATCTATTGACGCCTAGAAATATGACGCAAGCGGCAGGGATGTATAACACCATGTTACAATCGGATGATCCCGCTATTATAGTTGAATGTCTAAATGGTTATCGTCTAAAAGAAAAGATGCCGTCCAATTTGGATGAATTTACCGTTCCTATTGGTCAGCCTGAAATTTTAAAACATGGAACAGATGTGACCCTTGTTACGTATGGATCTTGTGTGCGAATTGCAGCAGAAGCGATTCAGCTTTTAGAACAAAAAGGAATATCTGTTGAATTGATAGATGTACAATCCTTATTGCCATTCGATGTGAACAGTTCGATTGTAGAATCGTTAAAACAAACAAATCGCATTGTCTTTTTAGATGAAGATGTTCCTGGTGGAGCAACTGCATTTATGATGCAACAGGTTTTAGAAAAACAAAAAGGGTATCGCTACCTAGACTCTGAACCTGTAACCATTACAGCTAAAGCCTATCGTCCACCTTTTGGTGATGATGGTGATTATTTCAATAAACCAAATGTGATGGATGTGTTTAAAGGGGTGTTGAATTTGATGAGAGAGGCAGAGCCGAATAGGTTTTAACAATCCAATTATCTATATGCATTGAGTAATATTAAAAGAAACACTCCCTCCCGACTACTGTACGGGAAGCTATCGGGATGTATGGATAAAACGGATTTAACAGATAAGAAAAATCCGCTTTCATCTGTCAAATCCGCACAATCCGCGTTTCTTTTTCACTCAAACTTGATAAAAAATTTTATTTTAAAAAAGTATTAAGTCATTCAATAATTGATGACAAAGGAGCAATTCAATCAAACAATTTCAACAAAAAATATTACTACCTAAAATATCAAACCATGTACGAACAATTTTTTAGTGAAGAGCATCACCTATTTAGAGAGGGCTTTAGAACATTTTTACAAAGAGAAGTTGTCCCTTATATTGATGAGTGGGAAAAGACAGGAAAGATAGACCGTTTTATTTGGAAGAAGATGGGAGAAATGGGCTACTTCGGTTTGCATTATCCTGAAAAATATGGTGGTTGGGATGCTGATTTTTTCTACACGGTTATCTTTTTAGAAGAATTACAACGCATCAACTCGGGTGGATTTGCTGCAGCTATGTGGGCACACACCTACTTGGCAATGACGCATTTACAAGCAGAAGGCACACCGTATATCAAAGAAAAATATTTAGCTCCAAGTATTGCGGGTGATAAAATTGGTTGTTTGTGTATCACAGAGCCATTTGCGGGTTCAGATGTGGGCGGCATGAAAACTTCGGCAGTTAAAGTTGGAGATGAATATATCATCAATGGTTCTAAGACTTTTATTACCAATGGGGTGTATAGCGATTATTTAGTGGTAACCGCTAAGACTAATCCTACAGCTAGAGGAAAAGGGATTAGTATTTTTGTAATGGATAGAAATACACCTGGCATCAGTGCGAGTAAATTGGATAAATTAGGTTGGAGAGCATCTGATACAGGAGAGATTGCTTTTGATGATGTGCGTGTACCTGCCAATCAATTATTGGGGTCTGAGAATAAAGGGTTCTACTATATTATGCAGCATTTTGCTTTAGAGCGATTGATTATGGGTATCAATGCACATGCTAGAGCGGAATATGCTTTGGAATACACGATGCAATATATGTCAGAGCGTTCTGCATTTGGTCGCTCCATCAATCAATTTCAAGCGTTACGTCACCGCATCGCTGATATGGCGACAGAAGTAGAAATTCAAAAGTTTTTCAATTATGGCGTTGCTAAAGAAATAGACAAAGGCGAATACCCCGTAAAACGAGCAACAATGAGTAAGTTGCAATCTACCAAAGTCAGCGATAAAGTCATGTATGAGTGTTTACAGTTTTTAGGTGGTTATGGCTACATGGAAGAATATCCATTAGCTAGAATGTTTAGAGACAGTCGTTTAGGACCTATTGGCGGAGGTACATCTGAGATTCTCCGAGAGATTATTGCCAAAATGGTCGTCGATAAAAAGAATTACGAAGCGAAAGTTTAATTTATTTAAACGGTGTCGGTTTCAGAAACCGACACCGTTTTTAAAAAGTCATCATGCAACAAGTACAACCATATAAATCAAAGCATAAAATCCGTATCCTTACCGCAGGATCTCTATTCGATGGACACGATGCGGCTATTAATATCATGCGTCGAATCATTCAACGCTCGGGAGCGGAGGTCATTCATCTAGGGCATAATCGCCCTGTGCATGAAATCGTAAATGCCGCAATTCAAGAAGATGTACAAGGGATTGCGATTACCTCCTATCAAGGTGGACACAATGAATTTTTTAAATATGCATACGACTTGTTAAAAGAAAAAGGAGCAGGGCATATTAAAATATTTGGCGGTGGCGGTGGTACAATTTTACCATCAGAAATAGATATGCTACATGAATACGGGATTACCCGCATTTATTCCCCTGATGATGGTCGTGCTATGGGCTTGCAGGGCATGATTAATGACTTGTTAGAAAAATGTGATTTTCCAGTAGGAGTCAATTTAAATGGTCAGTTTAAAAGAGTGCCGTCCAAAGAATATACCTCTATCGCCAGAACTATTTCTGCGGCTGAAAACTATCCCGATGATAATGCAGAATGGTTAGAATCTTTAAAAACAAAAGCTAAAACGGATAAAACGACACCTGTACTCGGAATTACAGGAACAGGCGGAGCAGGAAAGTCGAGTTTGGTGGATGAATTGGTCTTACGCTTTTTAGCCAAATTTCCAGAAAAGACATTAGGAATTATCTCTGTTGATCCATCTAAACGTAAGACAGGAGGGGCGTTATTAGGCGATAGAATTCGTATGAATGCTATCTCTAATGATAGAGTCTTTATGCGATCATTAGCGACTCGTCAATATAATTTGGCTTTATCTAAAGATATTGATAGTGCGATTTCTATTTTAAAACACGCTGGATTTGACTTGATTATCTTAGAAACATCGGGTATCGGTCAGTCGGATAGTGAAATTGTGGATCATGCCGATTTATCGGTCTATGTAATGACGCCTGAGTTTGGGGCAGCCTCGCAATTGGAGAAGATTGATATGTTAGATTTTGCGGATATTGTGGTGTTGAATAAGTTTGATAAAAGAGGGGCGTTAGATGCCTTACGTTCCGTCAAAAAACAATACCAACGCAATCGTGACTTATGGACAGAATCTGTGGATAGTATGCCCGTATTTGGTTCAATCGCATCGCAGTTTAATGATCCAGGCGTGAATACGGTGTTTAATGAGTTGATGAAGCGGTTGGGTGAGCGAGGTTTACTAAACTTTGGAAGTTTAGTAAACCTAGATGAAGGCAGTAGCGAAAAACAATATATTATCCCACCATCAAGAGTTCGGTATTTATCCGAAATTACAGAGACAATTCACCGATATGATAAAGAAGTAGAAAAACAAAGCGAGGTGGCTAGGAAATTATTTTCTGTCAATCAAACCTCCGATGTTTTAAAAACATCGGAGGTTTCAGACGCGTCGATATTAAAAGCGTTAGATACCGTAAAAGCCAACCTAGAACAACAACTCACTGCCGAAAATAAAGCCATCTTAGATAATTGGGAAGCGAAAAAAGCGAGTTATACTAGTGAATATTTCACGTATAAAGTTAGAAATCGGGAATTTAAAGTCGAAAACTTTACGACAAGTTTATCGCATAATAAAATTCCAAAAATCGCTTTACCGAAGTATAAAGATTGGGGAGAAATTCTAAAATGGAGTAAGCAAGAAAACGTGCCAGGAGAGTTTCCATTTACGGCAGGGGTATTTCCATTTAAACGAAAAGGCGAAGACCCAACTCGAATGTTTGCAGGAGAAGGTGGCCCAGAGCGTACTAATAAACGTTTTCATTACCTCTCTAAAGGCATGCCTGCGAAACGCCTTTCTACGGCTTTTGACTCGGTGACTTTATATGGCAATGATCCTGATTATCGTCCAGATATTTATGGAAAAGTCGGAAACTCAGGGGTAAATATTAGCTCACTCAACGACGCTAAAAAACTCTACTCAGGTTTTGACCTCTGCAATCCAAAGACTTCGGTATCCATGACCATCAACGGGCCTGCAGCTACGATTTGTGCCTTTTTTATGAATGCCGCTATTGACCAACAATGCGAAATTTATATCAAAGAAAATAAATTAGAGCATTTGGTAGAAGCGAAGCTAAAGGAAGTGTATGATGATAAAGGGCTAGCTAGACCAATCTACGAAGGCGACTTACCCGAAGGAAACGATGGCTTAGGATTAATGCTACTTGGTTTAACAGGCGATCAAGTTTTAGAATCTACGATTTACAATGAACTCAAAGCCAAAGCCTTAAAAGCCGTAAGAGGAACAGTACAAGCCGATATTTTAAAAGAAGATCAAGCTCAAAATACCTGTATTTTTTCCACCGAGTTTTCCCTTCAACTCATGGGCGATGTACAGCAGTATTTTATCGATCATGGGGTGCGTAATTTCTATTCCGTGTCTATTTCGGGTTATCATATCGCAGAAGCAGGAGCAAATCCGATTTCTCAATTGGCGTTTACCCTATCTAATGGATTTACTTTTGTAGAATATTACCTTTCCCGAGGAATGGATATTAACGATTTTGCTCCGAATTTATCCTTCTTCTTTTCCAATGGTGTTGACCCAGAATATGCGGTTATTGGTCGGGTCGCTCGTCGGATTTGGGCGAAAGCGATGAAGCATAAATATGGAGCCAATGAGCGATCTCAAAAGCTAAAATACCATATCCAAACCTCAGGGCGTTCCTTACACGCACAAGAGATTGATTTTAATGATATTCGCACCACGCTTCAAGCCTTATATGCAATTTATGACAATTGTAATTCGCTACATACCAACGCTTATGATGAGGCGATTACCACGCCAACAGAAAATTCTGTCCGCCGTGCGGTAGCCATTCAGATGATTATCAATCATGAATTAGGCTTAGCTAAAAATGAAAATCCGCTACAAGGGGCATTTATCATTGAAGAACTCACCGATTTGGTAGAAGAAGCCGTTTTACTAGAATTTGATAGAATTACAGAAAGAGGGGGCGTACTCGGTGCAATGGAAACGATGTATCAGCGTGGCAAGATTCAAGAAGAAAGTCTGCATTATGAAATGTTGAAACATACAGGCGAATATCCGATTATTGGGGTCAATACCTTCTTATCTTCTAAAGGTTCGCCTACGGTGATTCCTGCCGAAGTGATTCGAGCGACTAAAGAAGAGAAAGTCTTACAAATTACCAATTTAGAAGCACTGCATCAAACGCATGAACATAAATCTGCTAAAGCGATTAAAACCCTTCAACAAGCGGCATTACAGAATGAAAATGTATTTGAAGCTTTGATGGAAGCCGTGAAGTGCTGTAGTTTGGGGCAGGTGACGGATGCCTTGTTTGCTGTTGGGGGGCAGTATCGACGATCGATGTAACGTTTAAACGGTGTCGGTTTTGGAAACCGACACCGTTTACCATCCCTCTTCGATATTGTTTAAATCCCCGAAATCCTGACTATCCCGATGAAAATCTAAAAAAGCTTGTATTCCTCCTAATCGCTGAAGGACTTCTGTTTTATATTTTCCCGTTTTACTAGCATTTAAGTAGGCATGATAGGACGTAAAATCCCAATCTTCCAACTCCTTAACAAAACCATGACGAATCGGATTATAATGAATGTACCGTAAAGTTTGTAGAAAATAAGTCTCACTATCAATAATCGGACGCTTCATATCTCGCTCAAATAAACCACCTCTACGATTAAATCGCTTATTGATCGCTTTGGCATAAGCATTAGTACAATTACCGATTTGCCGAGTAATAAAGGAATGCCAGTTTATGTTTTTCCAATCTACAGTGGCATCGGGTTTTAAGTGTAGATAATGTCGCTTCAACTCCGCCACCGAGCGAACTCGTATTAAAAAATGAAAATGATTCGGCATTAAGCAAAAAGCATATAAGACCATTACAGGATCAAGGTACTTTTTATACAACTGTAAAAAATACGGATAATTCTCTGCCTGCCGAAAGAGTAGTTCATCGCCTATACCGTGATTATAACAATGATGATACTGATTTGGGATAAATGTGGGGCGATAATTAATTTTCTTCTTTTTCATATTTCATATTCGAGGGGTTATTAAACGGTGTCGGTTTTAAAAACCGACACCGTTTAAAACGTGATGCGTTACAATAAGCGATTTAAAGCAGCCTCTACCCAATCGAGATCACTTTTAAATTTCACATAAGCAGGAAAGGCAGCTACTAACTCCGATAAAAGCTGTTGAGATAAAGTGTAATTAGTTTTGGCTTTAGGAACATCTATAGACTTTTCAGCATAAAACCAACCCAGTTTAATATAAGAAATCGCCAAGCCGTTTTTAAATCCCACATTGTTAGGATAAGAATCGTACAGTTCTTTCATTAATTGAGTGAACTGTTCAAAAAACTCTAAGGCTTTGGTCAAATTCCCCAACGAACTATGGGTTTCGCCTAATTTTGAGTACGATATCGCCAAGCCGTTTTTAAAGCCCACATTGTTTGGATAAGCCTCGTACAGTTCTTCAAATAAAGTCGTTCCAATTTCAAAAAATTCTAAGGCTTTGGTCAAATTGCCCAACGAACTATGGGTTGAGCCTAATTTTGAGTACGATATCGCCAAGCCGTTTTTAAAGTCCACATTGTTCGGATAAGCCTCGTACAGTTCTTCAAATAAAGTCGTTCCAATTTCAAAAAACTCTAAGGCTTTGGTCAAATTGCCCAACGAACTATGGGTTGAGCCTAATTTTGAGTACGATATCGCCAAGCCGTTTTTAAAGTCCACATTGTTCGGATAAGCCTCGTACAGTTCTTTTCCTAATGTAGAACGTATTTCAAAAAATTCTAAGGCTTTGGTCAAATTGCCCAACGAACTATGGGTTTCGCCTAATTTTTCGTACGAAATCGCTAAATCATTTTTCATTTTGACATTGCTGGGGAAATCTTTATGAAGCTCTTCTTGTAATTCGTTATATAATTTGTAGTTACCTAGTGCCTTTTCTAAATTACCTAATGATTGATATGTAATACCTAAAAAGCAATAAGCAATCGCCAAGCAGTTTTTAAAGTCCACATTGTTCGAATAAGCCTCGTACAGTTCTTTAGATAATAGAGCATCTTTTTCAAAAAACTCTAAGGCTTTGGTCAAATTGCCCAACGAACTATGGGTTGAGCCTAATTTTGAGTACGATATCGCCAAGCCGTTTTTAAAGCCCACATTGTTCGGATAAGCCTCGTACAGTTCTTTAGATAATAGAGCATCTTTTTCAAAAAACTCTAAGGCTTTGGTCAAATTGCCCAACGAACTATGGGTTGAGCCTAATTTTGAGTACGATATCGCCAAGCCGTTTTTAAAATCTATATTGTGTGGATTAGATTCAAGTCGCTTTTTTGATAATTGAGTGTTTTTTTCAAAAGATTCTAAAGCCCTAATAATATTCCCTGTAGTTTGAAAGTAACGACCTATTCTTTCATATAACATAGAAATGCTACTTGTAAACGTAGTCATCACTTCAACTAAATAACTTGCATATCTTACTAGAATAGCCCCCTCTTTATAAGATATATTTTTTAAATGTCCTACTCCTAATTCGTAAGCTAACTTTTCAATAAATTCATTTATTAGTGGCTCACAGTCTTGATATAAATTGCGGTTCTTTTGACGCACAACCTCCTGTATAACAGGACTCATTCTAAAACTTTTAGCATTCTTATCATATTCTAGCCAGCCTTTTTCATATAAGCCTTTTAGGTGTTTATTTAAGTTGTCTTGTTGGAGTAAGGTTTTGAGGCGATGATAGGGTAAACTTTCCGCAGGAAGTACAGACAGGTTGGCAAGTAGGTATTTTTCCATATCATTTAAGTGACTTAAATCATACATGGCGGCTATTATATTTTCGGGTTTTTCTGTTCTAGGTTTTCCATCTTTGGTTTGGTAAAAGGTCTGTACCTTATCGCTTTTAGAGAGTTGAAGTAGGTTATGATTAATCTCTTGTACAAGTTTGGATAATGGGTAGTTTTGTTCTAGGTCATCATTAAAATTCACCAAATTTTTAGCTAATAATTCGACGACTAATGTATTGCGATTGACGGCTTCATAGATTTGAAAAAATAAATCATCTTCTGTGGTCGTATGGTCGGGATAGTGCTTTTTAAATAATTGTAAAGCCGCTTTGGGTTCTAATGGTTTTACTTTATAAAATGTAGTATTGGGTATTTCTTTATTGACTCTTGTGGTGAGTAGAATATGGAAATTGGTACATGCCAATAATCTATTGTGATAGGTTTGAATATCTTTTAATTCATTGGCATTATCAATAATCAGTAAACAGGGTTTATGGAGTTCTAGTAGGGTTTGGAGTAGGATATTTAGCTTCTGTTCTGGTTCGGACTGTGGCGGAAATTCTACCCCTAACGGAAATGCTAACGTCAATAAGGCTTCTACAATAGATGTCCCCGAAAAGACCCAAACTAGGTGCTGATAATAGTCTTGATATTGATAATAATATTTGGAGGCTAAGGTCGTCTTGCCAATGCCCCCTCGTCCGTTGACTAGGAGTAGGATATTTTGCTGTGTTGTGAGTCGCTGATGTACTACTTCTACTTCTTTATCTCGTCCGATAAAGTATTCGGGAAAGGTTGGGATGGTGCCGAGGTGTTTTAGGATTTTTTTGTTGCCGTAGTAATTATACACATTGGAATAATTATTTTGCTGCCCTGTGGTTGTATGTTCGTTTTTTACTGACATAACTGATGATTTAGGTTTGGTACTTATCTAACAAGTAATAGATAAAAAATCAAATAGAACCGTCTTGCTGAATTTATTTCAGCATCTCCCAAGTCGTAAGTTATAAATGACAAGATGCATCAAAATTTGATTAACACTTTGTAAAACTTTCAATTAAAATTATCCCGTAAAATGATGTTCACCAAACTTTAGAAATTTAGCAAACATAGCCTTTCGAGATATTTTGATTTGAGACGGTAAACTACTTTTAATTATTTTGATTCATCTCAAGATAAACTCTATTCAAATTTGAATCATTCAAAAAAGTACAAATTTACTTTTTAATCGCTTGGGAGATGCTGAAACAAGTTCAGCATGACGGTTTTGGGGTTGGGTATTTGGTCATTCAAATTAAAGGACTACAAATTAAATGGTGTATTGTCATTATTGACTGTAGAGTTATTATTTTGTTGTCCAATCTTTGAGTTATTATTAATTACCTTGTCCCCTGCTACGTTATCTCCTGAACCAGAGTGGTTTTGTGTAATATTTACTTTAGAAGGTTTTGCTTGAGCTAATGCACTTTGAATTGCTGCTTTCGTCGCTTCATCCGCTTTCTTTAATTGACTTTTTAGTAGAGCTTTCACATCTGTTACTTCAAAGTTATCATCAATCGGTGTTTCTTCTTCATATTCTTCAATGAACCATGGTCTTACCTTTTCCCAAAGTATAGCGAGTTCATTATCTGTCGCGTCACCAATTTCTTTTCCTATTTGCTTAATGGTCTTAGATGTTCCAAAAAAAGGGATAAACTTTGCAGCAAGATCACCTGCAATTTTTTTTAAATCCATTCTATCTGTTTTTATGATTAAAAATTGAAAATACAAGTTAAGAAAAATAAACATAATCCCTACCACCGATCCTCAAAAAAGAATCCTCCATACTGCTCATAGAGATACCGCAATTCATCATACGCTCCCCAGCCGATTTCTCCTAAAGGGTAGATAATATCATGACAGCGATCTTCAAAATGCTTTTGTAGCTTTTCTTTTTCCATCAATTTACAGGCAGCTTCAAAACCAGTCGCCATAGAATTGTAAAAGGCTTCGTCTATATCCCCATACGACATCGTAAATTGTACCATCATTTCGGTACGGTAAAGCCATAACTCTATGACATCTATAGGATGAACGGCTATTTTTTTGAAGTCCAGTACGATTTTACGAGACATGCTATTTCTACCTTGCCCATAGCCTCTTGTCGGGAAATACTCCTTTTTAAGTTTTTTCTTGTATTCGGCTACAATCTTATCGGTGTTTGGGCTTAATTCCATTTCGTAATACTTTTTTACGGCTGGAATCTTGGCGTATAGCTTTTGTAGTTCTTTGTATAGTCCTTTTTCGTCAAGGCTTTTTAGGTATTTAGTGAATTCTTTTTTCATGGTTTTATTTTTAAGCGTTCCGCTTTTTTCTGATGACAAGCAGGATCCCGAAAGCTTTCGGGATGTGCTACGTTGCTACTCTTCTAGGATCTTTCGATAAAATAGTGTTTTTTTAATGGCTTCTTCGGTTAGTAGCTCATCTCGAAATCGTTCGACTTTTACATCTTTAGTGTACATCGTTAAGTTAACGCCATAGCTTCGGACTTCTAAGTTGCCTAGGGCGGTATCAAATTCTTCTTTAAAACTTGCGGCTAGGTTATAGCTTTTGAGGATTTTTAAGAGGTCCTTGGTGGGTTGATATTGAGAAGAAGGAACAAGCGTAAGGGCATACGGCAAGAGGGCAGTCGTCGCAAATTTGGCTTGATCCATTCGGAGGTAACAGTCTGCAATGCCGTAAGCAATATAAATCGCTCGTTCTCTACGGCTAATTTTTGAGTGATTGAGGTAAGGATAAGATTTTTTAGCCGCATCGTAGCATTTTAGGGCTTTTTCATATTCCCGATTTTTGGTGTAGAGTTGAGCGAGTCGCACTACAGCAATGTGTTTATAATTCGCGTGTGTTTCTAATACGCCTAAGGAAGAACGCAATTCATCATCTCTCAATTCTCGGTCAGCTAAGACTTTTTCATACCAGTATATCGCATCTTTGGTTTCTTCGACCTCTGCAAACATGTTGGCGGTATTGAGATAATATGTACCATAGTTTTCCATTTTGGGGTGTTGCTTGAGCAATTCAGCATAAATGAGGGCGGCTTTATGCTTTTCGCCTTTGGCATAGAATGCATCGGCTGCCGCTTTGGTTTTTTTGATTTTCTTGGCAGGTGAACAACCAATAGTTGTTAGTAACAATAAACTGATGGTGGTATATAGGATAAAACGCATGACTTAGTGATTAGTGATTAGTGAACTGGTGAATCAGTAAATTAGTGATTGGGTCATATTCAATTCACATACTAATTCACTACTCCTAAAAAAAGTTTTCTATGTTTAACTTGGTTTGATAAAATTAAATATTTTTCAAAAATAATTAATCTTTTCATAAAATGGATTGTATAATTATGCTATTATTGAGTTATAAT
>CAYLSF010000040.1:0-16688 GCA_964385675.1 uncultured Saprospiraceae bacterium | reverse complement strand
CCTTATTATTGAATTCAGAGGCAGTAGTCCAATTTAATCGAATCTTATTATTAAAATTTCGAACTTGAAAATTAATTAATTCAACAGGTACAACACAACTGATGATGTTTTCCATAGCGGTAGAAACTTTTGCCCAACCTGTTGCATTATCTCGAAGTTTTGTCTTTTCTTGCTCCAAATGTATAAAACGACCTGTGGCACTTGAAGCGGCATCCGTGCAAGGTGTCATTTCGCCATTGATGTAACGACCTTGTGTATTCGTTGTCCCAATAAGTCGAGTCCATGAATCGGTATGAGCAACTTTAAATGTGAGTGTGCCATCAGTCGCTAGCAATTGTGTCTTTAGACTGGTAGCGTAATCCGTTCCAGAAGGTGAGTCAGTTGTGCCATTACTAAGAATCACATAAGGATCAGAAACTAATTTGGTGAAGCCATGTAATTGAATAATAACAGAACCACTAATAGCATCGTGTAATTTATTGGAGGTGACTTGAAAGCAATTATTAGCATTATGAGCTAAGTCCGAAATCCTAAAATTTTCATCGGTCATCATAGCGGAACAAGTGGCTGTAGTACCACTACATCCAGAAAACCCAGTTTGATTACAACGATGCGTTCCACTTAACATAAAGACACGAGCATTCGCATTTTTTAAACAATAAATACCTTGATTGCCTGTATTTGTGTCATTAATCGGATGTGGCGCTTGTACGATAATTTGGCGGCAAGCCATAGGATTGAATACATACGTTCCCCAATAATTATTACCCGATGTAATTTTTTGTAAGATGTAAAAAGTTGTACTAGGCATTACCGTGTTATCGGTAAATAAAACGACTTCATAATCTATCGTTAAGGCAGTAGTATGAGCAGTACTCGTGTTATCCGCCAATAAATCGGTTAGAATGTTATCCCAAGTTGTTAAATTGCCTGGCGTTGGCTCGTTAAATTCATTTGTACCTTCATCGGGTAAGTTGTCGATTATCGTTTTGATATAAGCTTCAATATCGCCACTTGTATTTACAGAACCACTCGTAATAACGCCATCGTCATAGGAGCCAATATCATTTTTAGCGACTAGATTTTTATCTGTTCCACAAATATCGGTATTAGGAATACTACCAGAGGGAAGCGTACCATTATCAGAAATAAAACTACGACTAGTTGCTGCAAAATAGGCATGCTCTCCACAGAAAGCAACCGCAGCTAAATTGGGATCGCCCCAATAAGAAAAACTAGGGCAACTTCCAGAGCCTTCTTCGCAATTTTCAACTAGACTAGTGGTTTGAGTCAAACTTCCTGTACTTGAAGCATATACATCTTGTCCAGCAGTCGCTCCAGTATTATTAGCAACAATGGTATTGGTTAAATCCAAATTTCCATCCATATGATAAATACCACCACCTTGTAAAGTCGCTGCTGTACTTAAACTATTATCAACAATGGTGCAATTATAAAATTGATACATAGAGGCATCCGATAAGAAAAATGCTCCTCCTCGACCTTGATCAGCACTTGATACACCACCACTATTATTATAAATGGTACAATTGGTAAATGTATTGGTAGAACCTGATTCAAAAATATAAACAGCCCCTCCATCGTCTCCAGCTATATTCCCTGACATAGTGCATTGCGTCATGGAGAACGTCGTTGCTCCTAAGTTGGCAATGCCGCCACCATCTCCACCATCTTGTGTCGCCTCATTATCTTTGATGACACAATTGGAGAAACTTACTGTTCCACTTCCTCCTG
This sequence comes from uncultured Saprospiraceae bacterium, assembly GCA_964385675.1. Lineage (GTDB taxonomy): Bacteria > Bacteroidota > Bacteroidia > Chitinophagales > Saprospiraceae > CAYLSF01. Next base: position 14,933 of record CAYLSF010000040.1, on the reverse strand, counting down.
CAATGTAAACGCCTCCGCCTCTATTATCTGCTGACTTATTATTTTTAATGGTGACAGCGTTAAAATTGACATTGGTAGAAGCATTACAATTGATATAAACCCCTCCTCCAAGTGTTAAGGTAGAACCTCCTCCTCCGATAGCGTAACCATTTTGAATGGTCATATTTTGAAAGGTAATGGTGAGTCCTGTGGTTAAAATTTTAAAAACACCGTCTGTTGCTATTCCTGCCGTGGCATGTGCTTGTATAATGGTGGTGGTTTGCCCTTGTCCTTGAATGGTAAGGTTTTTATCAATATTGATATTACTTTCTGTGATGGTATTTTCTTGAATATCAATGACATCACCTGATGAGGCATCGCTAATTGCATCAGTGATAGAGGTATGGTCGCAGCCAGAATTACAAACAGTAATTGTTGTAGCATTTAAAGTAGAAATTAGGCAGCATAAGGATAGGACAATTTGAATCAGTCTAGTTTTCATTTTCAGTACTTTGAAAATAAATATACGACATTATTGATGCTTATTGCAATAAATATTAGTGCTGTTTTTCCTTCAAAATTTCCTCTAAAGCTACTTTAACCCCAGTGACGCCTTCTTTATTAATCATATTGAGGTTATGTAATTGTATAGGTGTCCAGCCATCTGCTTGTTTGATTAAATACGGTTCATCTACTATTTCTAATATGGACTTATCCGCTTCTGTGATTCCGATGGCATAAGTCGTAATAGGTGGAAACGCCTTCTGGATGGTTTCTATAAATTGCTGTACTGCAAATAATAATTGTGATTTACCGACCCAAATTCTATCATTTGTCTGAATACAATCTAATCCTTGCTGTTGTAATAACGTATTAAAAAAACTCAAATTAGCTGAAGGATTTTGTAAGGTATAAGAAACACTATATTGTGTGCCTTCTGAGGGTTCAGATAGGGCAACTTGTGTGATTTTTGCCAATTTATCTACAATTCCATGAATTAGGTTAGCAGATGCACCTAGTGTTTGATAGAAATACTGCTCGTCCTGTTCTACATTTTTTAAAGGATAAGGGCATTGATTTTTAGGAATATAAAACCCTCCTCCATTTTCTGAAATAAAGGCAAAACTTATCTCAACTTTCTCAAAAAAGGCTTCGTAGTCATTTTTAGAATAATGACCATACAATATTAATAAAGCATTTTGTGCTATAATTTGCTCCGCTAAGGGTTTAAAATCCTCCGTAGAATCCATTACTAAATTAGCATTGAGCAAAATAATTTTGGAGGTAGATTGTGATAGGGTAGGAGCGTTAAGTTCTGTTTTTTGAGTAAATAATTGATAGAGCTTAGAAATTTGTTGAGCTACAAATGGCAATGTCTTTTCGATAGCATTAGGCGGAACTGGAAATATAGCATCAAAATTAGTAAGCGATTCATTAGGTAGTTCCGTTGTTAAACCAATTGTAGGAATATCTTGTGTTTGAGCCAGTTGTGTTATGGTTTGAAATTGACTTAAATTTGGACTTGCGACTAAAATCAAATCAATATCTTTTGATAAATTACTTTCATCATTTGCAATATCTAAAGTTGAAATACCAATAATAGTCGCATTTGAATCAACTTTTTGCCATGCTGCTGTTAAAGATGTTATAACGTCTTGTAAACTCAAATTCTGCTCAAAATTTGTTGCTATAATAAGAATGGTCATACGATAAAAATGAAGCGTTGATTCTCTTTAAGGCATACGGAAGCAATGTACCCAAAAAATCAACCTATTTAATTGATACTTTTAATAATCGAATTCTACTTCAAAAATAGCCTAAATTACTATTTAAGTATAATATTGATTTTGGTAATTTTGTATTCGACATTCGACATTCGACATTCGACATTCGACATTCGATATTCGATATTCAAAGGAGTCTTAACTTTTAACTAAAACGATGAATCATATTTCAAATAGTATTGTATTAAACAATGGTCAGGCTTTACCCATGTTGGGGTTAGGTGTTTATTTATCGCAAGATGGACAAGAGGTGAAAAATGCCATAAAGTGGGCTTTAGAAGCAGGATATAGGTGTATTGACACGGCTGCTTTCTATAAAAATGAACGAGGAGTAGGAGAAGCTGTAAAGGAAGGTGATATTTCTAGAAGTGAGATATTTGTAACGTCTAAGGTTTGGAATAGTGATCAAGGGTATGAGCAAACCCTTCGAGCGTTTGATAGGAGTATGGATAAATTAGGGTTGGAATATTTAGATTTATACTTAGTACATTGGCCCGTTCGAGGAAAATATAAGGAGACTTATAAGGCATTGGAAGAAATTTATCAATCGGGTCGAGTAAAATCTATTGGGGTAAGCAATTTTATGTTACCACATTTAGAAGATTTGTTGAATTCATGTACGATTGTGCCTACCGTAAATCAAATTGAATATCATCCCTATTTAGCACAACCGGATTTAGTTGCTTTTTGTAAAAAACATCAAATTGTTCCACAAGCTTGGTCGCCCTTGATGCAAGGGCAAGTTTTAGATATTCCTTTACTACAAGAGTTAGCTAAGAAATATGGTAAAACAACGGTACAGATTGTACTGAGGTGGAATCTTCAAAAAGGTGTGGCAACGATTCCAAAATCCTCTAAACAACATCGGATTGTAGATAATGCGAATATTTTTGATTTTGAATTATTGGCTTCAGATGTAGCTCAAATTGATGCATTAGATAGAAGTCAACGAGTAGGACCAGATCCGTTTACATTTAACTTTTAAGGAATTTTAGTATGATAAAACCATCAAAACTTAACAAGGGTGATACCATAGCGACGATTTCATTGTCATGGGGAGGAGCGGGTGACTTACCGCATCGGTATCAAATTGGTAAAGAACAAATTGAAGAAACTTTTGGACTCAAAGTAGTGGAAACCCGTCATGCGTTGCGTTCTGCGGAGTGGTTAGATAAAAATCCAAAAGCGAGAGCTATGGATTTAATGGAAGCATTTGCCAATCCTAACATTAAAGCCATTTTTACGAATATTGGTGGGGATGATTCTATTCGTACCCTACCTTATATGGATTTGGAGGTGATTCGGAATAATCCAAAGATATTTTTGGGCTTCTCGGATAGTTGTGTTACGCACTTTGTTTGTTACAAGGCAGGGTTGATGTCGTATCATGGGCCTTCGGTGTTAGCGAATTTTGCAGAGAATGGTGGAATGTTTCCTTATTTAATTGATTCCATTCAAAAGACGCTTTTTTCTAATGAAATTATTGGAGAAATCCCACAAAATACAACCGGTTGGACAAATGAACGCTTAGATTGGTTTGAGCCTTCTAATCAAAATATTAAACGAAAATTGAATCCACCGATTCCTTGGAAATTTTTACAGGGTAGTGGAAAAGTACAAGGTCGATTGTTGGGCGGTTGTGTAGAGGTATTAGAATTTTTAAAAGGGACAACGTATTTTCCGTTGTTGAAAGAATGGCAAGGTAAAATTTTATTTTTAGAGACCTCAGAAGTTAAAATATCACCTGAGCAGTTGAAATGGATTTTAAGAAATTATGCGGCTACTGGTGTTTTAAAAACGATTAAAGGTTTATTATTTGGAAGACCTTATGATAATGTCTATGCCAATGAATATGAAGCAGTCATTCAAAAAGTGATTGTGGAAGAAGAGGGGTTGACCGATTTGCCGATTATTACCCAAATGGATTTTGGCCATTCTGCTCCTACGATGACTTTACCATACAACGCATTAGCCGAAATGGATATGGACAAGGAGACGTTTTCGATTTTAGAAAGTGGAATTTCTTAATTTGATTTAAATTAACGAATGCTTTTTGGATATAGAGAAGACACGGAGTAAGTTATTGGAATTCTTACTTTTCAATAGTAAAATAGAAAGTAGAACCTACACCGACTTTGGATTCTACCCAAATTCTTCCATTGTGATTTTCTACTATTTTTTTACAAGTCGCTAACCCAATACCTGTACCTTGATAGACTTCGTTACGGTGTAACTTTTTGAAAATCAAGAAGATTTTATTGATATATTCATCAGCAATTCCAATTCCGTTATCTTGAATTGAAAATTGAAAATGTGTGGACGTTTCTGATGTATGAATTTGAATGTGAGGTTGCTCACTATTTTGAAATTTAATGGCATTACTGATTAGATTTTGAAATAATTGGATCATTTGATATTCATATCCAAAAATGGAAGGAAGATTTTCTATTTGAAGGATAACTTGACGTTCTTGTATAGATTGCTTTAAGTTATCTTTTACTTTTAGTATAGTTTCATTTAAGTTAATAGTTTCTTTTTCTACATCACTTGAGACTTGAGTGACCCTTGAGTATTCTAGTAAATCTTCAATTAAGTGCTGCATTCGTTTGACGCCTCCTGTTATGTATTGGAAGTAGGTTTGGATGGTGTCATTTTGATAAGGTTTGAGCTTACGATCTAGTAATTGGGTGAATCCATGAATCGTTCGCAGCGGTTCTTTCATATCGTGTGAAGCGATATAGGCAAAATTTTCTAGTTGTAGGTTCGAGTCAATATAGCTTTTAAGGGCATCATTTTTTTGTCGTAGTTCACTTTCTACATATTTTAAATGCGTAATATTAGTTCCAAATTTTAATAATCCTATGATTTCTCCTTTTTGATTAGTCATGGGTAGTCTATCTATTTGAACCCACATTTTAGGCATTCTGGGTAAGGAAATTTCTAAGACATCACCCAATAACGATTTGCCTGTTCTCATTACATACGAATTCTTTTTGATGTCTGCGTCGGTAAGAAAGGGAAAAACCTCTTTACAATGTTGTCCTTCAAGATTTTTTATGTTTTTATCACTCAGTTTTACAGCCAACTCATTAATTCTGACTATCCGATTTTTTTTATCTAAATAAGCAAAAAGTACGGGCATAGAATCAAATATCTGTTGCTGCTGTTGATAACGTTCTTTGCGTTCTTTTTCTAATTGAACTTTGTCTGTGATGTCATTTAACATTCCAACCAACGTTGGTTTTCCATCAATCTCTACCATTGCTCGCACTACATCACAATAGATAAGGGTATTATCAGAGCGTTTAAAGATTTTTTGATTGCTAAAGCTTTTGATTTCACCATTTAACAGTTTCTGAATCCCTTCATTTAACGCAGTTTTGTTCTCCTCATGTAATACCGTTTCTCGATTAAGTCCCACTACCTGTTGAGGATCATATTGTAGAATTTCTGCAAATTTTTTATTGGATAATAGATAGTTAGGACTACCTATTTCTCTAATAGCAATACCAATAGGCGCATTTTCTATGATGGTACTTAATCGTTGATGACTTTGTTCTAATGCCTTACGAGTAGTATTTAAGTCCGTAACATCTCGCATAGTCGCAATACCTTCTATAAATTCATTTCGTTCATTGTAAAGTCCCGTAATATGTGCCACCACCGCAATTTTATCATTGGTGTGCTTTTTCTTAAAATTACCTTCAAATTCAAAATGACTAATAGCTCCATCTTTTAGTAATTCAAAATTATCATTAAACGTCTCGTTATCGGATAATAAATCAGAAAGCAGTAATTGATTTAATTCCGTAGTAGAATAGGCTAATAATTGACTAAAAGCATTGTTTGTTCTATTAATCTTTTGATTTTTATCAATCACAACCATACTTAGTTGGTTGTTTTCAAATATGGAGCGAAAGAATTGTTCACTTTTCTGTAAAGTGTATTGACGTTCTAAGGCTTCATTTTTTTGATTGACTTCTTTTAATAATTTTTCAACACGATTAGCATAATGGTTAATAGTTGAAAGTACATAAAGGATGAAAATATATATACCTGCGAGTAAATAAAAATCATATAAATAAGATTCATTCGTAGGAGGGGTAGGAGCAATCATCCATTTCAACCAAATAAAAATTCCTAAAAATATAGGAAGACTTAATATCTTAGATATGGTTTTAGAGGCTAACAATAGAGAACAAGTAAAAGGAATTAAGAGGTAATAAGGTGTTGGGTAAATAAGTATGCACCATAAAATAACAACACTAGTAAACCAACCTATAAACCATAATTTAGCTAGAACATATAATCTGTAATGGTTTAAAAGAATAGGTGGTAGATAGGCAAGAGAAGCAAATAACATTAATAAAAAAGTAGTCCAATCCGAAGTAAGAATTACATTAGCAATGGTAACACTTAATAGAAACAAACTAGACAAGATACTTCCTTGATTTAAGGCACTAATCAAGCGATTTTCCCATTTCGTAAAAATGGGTTGTGTACCTACTTCAGTGATAATACTCCAATAGTATCCTAGATTTTTGATAAGATTATTCAAAAATGTGTTCTTGTTTTCAACCATAGTGAAGTATGTGTAGAGTGTAATATTCTACTTTCGACGCTTAAAATTACAAAATTAGTATGAAATGCCTCCTATTTTTAGCAGCACTTATTGTGCCATATATAATATGTAACTAATCTAAAAATTAAATAGTTATCCAAAGCTTTTATCCATGACAAATAAATATAAATTTAAATTTACTCAAATGGATTTGAAAAAAGTTATTAAGGTTCGGTTACCTCTAAATATTATCCTCCATTAATTAGCGTATTCAAAAATTATTTAACACAATTCAGCTTGAAAATCAACAACAACTGAATATATATTATTAAAACAAAAAATTATGAAAAACACACTGCTTTCACTTATCGCTATCGCCTTAATGGTATGTATGAGTTTTACGGATGCTATGAGTCAAGGATGTAAAAATACATTAACCAACCCAACAGCAAGTGCTGGTTTTAGAGGATGGAATAAACATCAAGATGCTGGAGTGGTTAATAAACGTTTTATTGTAAAAACAAGTAGTTCGCACTTATCGCAAGATGTAAAAATACCTAGAGGAAGTAATCTCGCTTACTTTGGTGGTTGGACACGAAATAGCAAAAAGACAACAACAGGACATGGTTATTTATATGGATATATCATGGACGCTAATGATAAAATTTTAGAGTATGTACAATTGGGTGTACAAAACAAAACAACCTCATGGAAATACCAAGAGAAATCAGTAAGACTAGATAGAGGAGCTACAAAAGTTAGATTCTTCTTAATGAAATCCGCTAAAAAAGATGTGGCAGACGAAGGAAATGTTCCAAGATTTGATAACTTGGTTTTGAGCTTTAACTGTACGAAAAAAACACCAAATCCAGCTAGAGCAGCTTGCCGTAATTTATTGAAAAATCATAACGCAAGTCAAGTAAAACAACATTGGACTTTCCATAGTCAAGGATCTGGTGTAGCAGCAGTAGGTGGTCAAAAAGCCTTCTATGTGCAAGATAATAGTTCTCACATTTTTCAAGATGTAGCTGTACCAAATGGTAGCCGTTATGTTTACTTGGGGGGATGGACAAAAAATACTAAAATTGCCAAAACGGGGCAAGCCTACTTATATGGATATGTAATGGATGGCGGAAATAAAATCTTGGAATATGTTCAGTTTGGTGTAGTGAATAAGACAACGGCTTGGGGCTATCAAGATAAAACCGTTACTTTAACCAATGAAGCTAAGAAAATTCGTTTCTTCTTAAAACGTTCAAATATTAATGGCGAAACAGATGTGAAAAATGAAGCTCAATTTGATAATTTGACTTTATCCTTTGACTGCAAAAAGAAAACGAGTAAGCCACGTTCAAGAGGAAAAGCATGCCGTAATCATGTAAAAAACGCACAAGCAAATAATAATAATCACTTTACAATTTTTAAAAGTGCAGAAATTAAGAACGGCAGATTTGTGGTTAGAACAGCAGAATCTCACATATTCCAAGATGTTAAAGTTCCATTAAATAGTCGCTTTGTATATTTTGCAGGGTACACCAAAAACTTGAGACCCGTATCAACAGGACACGCTTACTTGTATGCTTACATCATGGATGCAAATGATAAAATTTTAGAGTATGTTCAATTTGGAACACCAAATTCTTCTACGAATTGGAAATTAGTGGAGAAAAGAATGAAGTTGACAAAAGCCGCTAAAAAAGTACGCTTCTTTATGAAAAAATCTTCTAAAAAGGATGTGCCTGATAGTAAAAATCATGCTCAATTTGATAACATCAGAGTTAGCTTTAATTGTGCGAAAAAACCAAATGCTCCTAGATAGTAACCTATAATTCGAGTCAAATAATTTAGCATAAATTCAGTCCATCATTTACTTCGGTGAGTGATGGACTGTTTAATTTTAGTTATATTCGACATTCGACATTCGACATTCGACACGGATAACTATAAACTCAGTATCAAATTTTGTATCTATTCAGTACAAAACGTCCCTGAAACGTCTTTCCGTGCTTGACACGGAATCTCACGGACATTCGTTACTTCCGACTACTGTACGGAATTATTCGTAGAAAAGAGTCGTGAATATTCGGAAACAATAGCAGAAAATAAAAATGCTGAATAGTTACAAACAACGAATAATCAAGTACATTATTTATTCAAAATTCAAAATTATTAAAAATATGAGCCTAGTTGTTGTTACTAAAAAAAATCGAGTTACGACGATTGCAATAAATCGCCCTGAAGCTAAAAATGCAGTAAATCGACCAACTGCTGAAGCCTTAGCTGCGGCATTTCGTGCTTTTGAAGAAGATGAGTCTGCCGATGTAGCCGTTTTATGTGGTTTAGGCGGGACATTTTGTGCTGGAGCAGACTTAAAAGGAATCGCTCAAGGTACACCGAATCGAACAGAACCCGATGGTGATGGCCCTATGGGACCTTCCAGAATGTTATTAAAGAAACCCGTAATTGGAGCAATTTCAGGGTATGCTGTCGCTGGTGGAATGGAGTTGGCATTGTGGTGTGATATGCGAGTAATGGAAAAGTCTGCTATAATGGGTGTTTTTTGTCGGAGATGGGGGGTACCGTTAGTAGATGGTGGAACTATCCGATTACCTCGATTAATTGGAATGAGCCGAGCAATGGATCTAATATTGACAGGACGACCTGTAGAGGCTGAAGAAGCATTTCAAATGGGTTTGGCGAATAGGGTGGTGGAAGATGGACAAGCACAACTAGCAGCGGAGAAACTAGCAGAAGAATTGACTAAATTTCCACAAATCTGTATGCGTCATGACCGACTAAGTGCGTATGAACAGTGGGATATGAATTTACCCAATGCGTTATCTAATGAATTTAAACATGGAATGAAGGCTATCGAAGCGAATGAAACTTTTAAAGGAGCAAGTAGATTTGCAAGTGGTAAAGGACGGCATGGGGATTTTAATTTTTTATAATGATTGGTGATTGGTTACCTATACTAAGAATACAAGTGGTTAAGCTATTAAGAATTGCCTTTTAAATAGAGAATCGTTGAAATGATCCGTAGTTGACAATTAACAGTTAACAATTAATTCCCGATAGCTATCGGGATAACAATTAAATTTTCTTAGTAATTTACACCTTTATTGAATTTTGCTAAAAAAATATATCCATGAGGACTATCTTATCTTTATTAGTATGTTGTTTTATTTTAAGTTGTCAACCTAAAACAACGACAACTGTAGAATCTGATGCAAAAGAAGAACAAACTTCAAATGAATTAATTGGGACGGCTTGGAAATTGACTGGGATGACTTTTTATGAAAAAGATGAATATATTATGCCGCCTGCTACAGATAAAAGAGGTTTAAATCTTCAGTTTGTAGATGGAGCTAAAATTAATGCTCGTTTAACGGTTAATAATTGTAATGCTACTTACACTTTAAATGGCGAAAACATTTCAATTACGTTAGGCGGATGTACCAAAAGATGTTGTGATACAAAATTTGGACAGGATTTTTGGGCGGTTTTAGGTTCTGCTAAAACGTATAAATTGAATGGGAAATATTTAGATATTCGAGGGGCTGAAAAAATATTGAAATTGGAGAAGTTCGAAATGATGAATAAATAAGAACGGTTGACGGTGAACGACAGACGGTTTTCTTAAAAATGTATTATTAACTTTTAGCCACGAATACACGAATTTTAGTGTATTCGTGGTTAGTCATTTTAGCATAATATGAAAATTGATTTAACGGGTAAAAATATATTAGTAACAGGAGCAAGTCGTGGTATTGGACGAGCGTTGGCTTTGGGTTTAGCACAATCGGGAGCAACCGTGGCGATTCATTATAATCGAAATCGAGCAGCTGCTCAGTCTTTGGCAAATGAAATAGAGGGCAATACGATAATTATTCAAGCGGATTTATCGAATCCTTCGGAGGTGCAACGGTTGTTTGAGTCCGTTATTCAGCAATTTGGACAATTGGATGTATTAGTAAATAATGCGGGAGTTGCTTTTAGTTCTGCTCTTGAAGCTTCTACGGAACAATGGCTTCAAGATTTGCAGCAAACATTGAATGTGAATTTGATTGCAAGTGCTTTGCTTTGCAAACTGGCAATTCCTCATTTTATAAAAAATAAAGGGGGTATTATTATCAATATTAGTTCAAGGGCTGCTTTCAGGGGAGATACGGCTGATTATATGGCGTATGCTGCGTCAAAAGGTGGTTTGGTAGCCTTAACTCGCTCTATTGCAAGAGCGTATGGTAAACAAAATATTAAGGCTTTTGATATTGCACCAGGCTTTACCAAAACAGATATGGCTCAGGATTTTATTGATTTGTATGGAGAAGATTATGTGAAAGATGATATTGCATTGAATGAATTAACAGAGCCAAAACACATTGCTCCTTTGGTGGTGCTGTTAGCAAGTGGATTAGCGGATCACCTTACAGGTACAACGATTGATGTCAATGCGGGTAGTTATGTGCATTGAGTGTTGGTTACTTAGTGGTCAACTAAGTAGTTAGTCCATAGAGTTAACTTAAATCAAGAGAAACTCAACTTGCTCATTAACACTAAATAACAGTCAATAACAGTGAGATAACCCAATTTTTCAAGCCTTCCATTTACATTTGTAGTATCAATTATCAATAAGATTTTATTCTTGGATGAATCTTGTAGAAGTCGATAAAACTTAAATTTAGCGTAAGTTTTATGACGCTGTTATCGGTTATTTGTTATCAGTGATGGATTTGAAATAACCGATAATCAATAACTAATAACATAATGGTTTTAGCATCAGTATTAAGTAGGCTTTAAACCATAATCCTTGTCTAAAATTTAATAAAAAATCAGAAAATGAAATATTTACAATTACTTGTATTAGTAGCTCTACCAATGATGATGTTGGCTCAAAAAAACGAAGGAACTGTTTTATATACACAGACTATCAAATTGGATATTCAATTGGATGGAGAAATGGCAGAGCAATTAAAAGCCATGATTCCATCTTCTCAGACTTTTAAAAAAATTATGTATTTCACGCCATCCGAAACTTTGTATAAAGATGTCAATCCAGATGAAGACGGGGAGGAAGTGATAGAAGAAGAAAGTGAGGAGGGGACAGTCCGTATTAAAATGGTCAGAGCGTCTGCGGATAGCAAACAATACACAAATTTAAAAGATAAAACAAGCGTAGAAAGTAAAGCTTTTATGGGGCGTAAATTTTTGATTTCTGGTGATGCGCCTAAAAATAAATGGAAACTCACACAAGAGACAAAAGTTATAAATGGCTATACCTGTATGAAAGCAACTACCATGAGAGATTCTACTTTATATATCGCTTGGTTTACCACTCAAATTCCTGTATCGGCAGGACCTAGTAGTTTTAATGGTTTACCAGGATTGATACTGCAAGTAGGTGATGCTGAAAAGAAAAATGTGATAAAGGCGACTAAAGTGAACCTCAAAACATTGAAAGAAGATGTTATTTCAAAACCAACTAAAGGCAAAAAAGTAACTCAAGAAGCATTTGAAAAAGTCGTAGAAGAAAAGACGAAAGAAATGGTTGAGCAAAATGGTAGTGGTAATATGATGCAAATTAAAATTCGTAGGAATTAGGGCTTAGTTAGGCGTTTTTAATAACTCTTTCTGAAAAACGATTTAACATTTTATAGCGATATATTTTACAGACGTAGTGATTGGTGACTGGTGATTGATATGGACTGAGTCCATATAATTGACCAATTACCAGTCACTAATACCCAATCACCATGAAACTAAACAAACTCGGACTACTAATCTTTTTAGTAGCTAATACCTTAATGCTTTCCGCTCAATCAACAACTATAAAAGGAATCGTATCAGATACCTTGCAACAACCATTAACAGGGGCGACGGTCGTTTTATTGCAACAATCAGATTCCGTCATGACTAGTTTTTCGATTACTGCCGATGATGGAGATTTTACCTTAAGTGATATAAATGCTGGAGATTATATTTTACAAATTACTTTTTTAGGGTATCAAAATTATAGTCAACCCTTTACGCTGAAAGTCAATAAAAAAGAGCAATTTATTGGGATTATTCCATTGCGACCACAAGGCAAACTACTAGATGAAGTGGTCATAAAAGCGGAACACGTTCCGATGAGTATCAAAAATGATACGATTGAATATAATGCGGCAGCTTATAAAGTAAAACCGAATGCAGCAGTTGAAGATTTGTTAAAGAAAATGCCTGGCATAGCGGTGAATAGAGATGGTTCAGTGACCGCACAGGGCGAACAAGTGGAAAAGGTATTGGTAGATGGAAAGGAATTTTTTGGAAATGATCCAACCATTGCGACTCAAAATCTACCCGCTGATGCCGTTAATAAAGTCCAAGTATTTGATGAAAAATCAGAAACGGCTGAGTTTACAGGAATAGAAGATGGTCAACGTTCCAAAACGCTTAACTTGACCTTAAAAGAAGATAAGAAGAAAGGCTATTTTGGAAATATAACGGGAGGTTATGGTACAGATAATCGCTATGAAGGAAAATTGAATTTGAACCGATTTAGTAATGACTTTCAACTTTCCACGATAGGACGATTGAATAATATCAATGAGCAAGGATTTTCTATCAATGATTACATTAATTTTTTGGGAGGTTTGCAGAATTTAATGTCAGGTGGTGGTGGGCAGCTACGATTACAAATGGGCGGAAACGGTGGCGTACCATTAGGGCTAGGATTTGAAGATGGTTTTATTACATCAGGAGCAGGTGGTATTAATATGAATTATGATATTAGCCCCAAAACCGAAGTGAGTACCAACTATTTTTATAATCAGATAGATAATCTAACGGAACGAACCGTTAACCAACAGAATTTTGTAGATGCCAACACGGTTTTTAACAATCAAGAATCCAGCATACAAAATACCCAAAATCAAAATCATCGACTTAATGTGGGTTTTCGCTATAAAATAGACTCGATGCAAGACCTTCGGATTCGCACGAGTGTGGGATATAATGCTGCGGACTTGACGAGCACTTCAAATAGTGAAACGTTCAATCCACAATCTATTTTAGAAAATGGAAGTAGAAATGATTACACTTCAGATGGTGAAAATTTCTTATGGAATAATACAGTGACTTATAGAAGGAAATTCAAAAAGAAAGGACGTGCTTTTGTGGCAACAGGACAATTTAATCTCTCGCAAGATGATGCGAGTTCTAGTTTGAAAGCGATTAATGACTTTTACGGTACAATCAATTTTTCAGACACGATTCATCAAATTCAAATTAGAAATAATAATGCCTCAGATTATTTAGGACGATTGACTTATACCGAACCTATTGGCAAGCGACAATATTTAGAGTTTAAATACACACACCAAAACTATCAAAATGAGCAAATCAAAGATTTCTTTGATATTGTAGCAGGGGATAATATCGGGATTAAGAATACGGAATTGAGCAATCATTTTGAGCGGACTTATTTTTACGATAGAGGAGGGGTGAATTATAAATATAATACTCGAAAGTCTAATTTGACCGTTGGCGTAAGCCTTCAAAATGCTCAATTAAATGGAAATTTGCTATCGCAAGAAATAGAAATTAATCGGAACTTTTCAAATATTTTACCCAATCTTCAGTTTAGAAGAGAATTTGGAGCAGCTAAGAGTTTGAGTTTAAATTATAATACGAATATTAGAGAACCGAATTTGGAACAGCTTTCACCCGTTATAAATAATAGCGATCCACTAAATATTTATATTGGTAATCCAAATCTTCGACCTGAGTATGTACATGAGGTCAATACCAACTTTATACTATTTGACCAATTTTCTATGACGAATGTATTTTTGATGTTGAATGCCTCCTACACCGAAAATAAAATTACCAATAGTCGAGTGATTGACTCCTTATTTCGTCAAACCATTCAGCCGATTAATGTGGATAATCAATTAGATGTTTATGGTAATTTCTCTTTTGGAACACCCTTACGCTCTATTAAAAGTAAAATCAATATAGAAGGTGATTTTAATTATGGACAAGGAATTGTGTTTGTCAATAACATTCAAAATGATGTAGATAACTGGAACTCAACCTTAGATATTTCTTTAGAAAATCGGAAGAAGGATAAAATTGATGTTATCATCGGTGCGTCTCTACAATTCAATTCTGCTCAATATTCTATAAGCGAAGACTTAAATCAACAATTTTTTAGGACTTCCTATTATGCAGATTTATCTTGGAATATTAGTGATGCTTGGTTTTTAACCTCTGGATTGGATTATAAAATCTATTCCGCAGAAGCGTTTGGCGAGCGTCAAACCATTCCAATTTGGAAGGGAAGTGTTTCCCATTTTATATTGGATAATCGGTTAGAGTTAAAATTATCCGCCTTTGATATACTCAATCGAAATCAAGGTATTCGCCGACAAGCGAATCTCAATTTTGTGCGAGAAGAACAGATTGCTACTTTAGGTCGGTATGTGATGTTGAGTGTCGCCTATTCATTATCAGGCTTTAAGAAAGATGCAGAACGGGGTGGGATTACAGTTAAGCAGCGACGGTGAAATTGAGATCAGCAATTCTCGGTTTACAAAAATTAAAATATGATAAGCTAAACTAGAAGTCTT
>CAYLSF010000039.1:0-16713 GCA_964385675.1 uncultured Saprospiraceae bacterium | reverse complement strand
AAAGGCTCAAGAAGTTTCCTTATTTACGTATTGGAAAACAGGGGATACCCAAAAATTGCTGATCAAGGAAGGGGCAATTACTTATAAAAATGGGGAAGTAATCAAAAAAGATATTACACAATCTAATATCTTATTAACCGTACTAGAAGAAACTGATACGACTTACACGGTAGCATGGGACTATTCTAATTATCAAGAAGATAAACTAAACGTAGAGGAGGAAGAGGAGGACGAAATGGAACAGCGGATAGAAGATGCTTTTGAAAATATGCAACTAATTTATCAAATTACAGAATCGGGTGATTTTATACAAGTCTTGAATTTTGATGAAGTGATTGAATCGATAATAGATAGTTTATCCGTTTTTGTAAAAGAAAGTGAAATGGATGAAGAAGAAGGTACATTTATGATGGGATTTATGACGGACATGTTGAAATCTGAGGAAATGAAGCAGGAGTTTACAAATGATATGCAAAACTACCATAGTTTATATAGAAGTATTTTTCCTGGCGATACGAGTATATCTTATTTAGATACTTTGGATAATAAACTAGGGGGCAAAGATATTCCTGCTAACGGTTTGGTGACGCTTTCGATTGATACAACGAATAAATGGGTAACCGTCAACGATAGCAAAGTAACGGATGAGACGATAACAAATCAGGTTATTGGTGATGCTGTGGGTAAAATATTTAATAAATTAGACTTCCCAAATAAAAACGATAATTTAAAAAAATTGAAAGAAATAACGTTTTCTGTAAAAGAAGAAGAAATCTATCTATATGATTATGATTTTGGTTGGCTAAAATCGTATATAACTCGTAGGGTGGTGAGTGCAGAGGACCAAAAAAAGGTGCAATTTTATTCGATAGAAGAAGTGGAGTAATCATATTATGATTAGATATTTAATGAAACTTGAACGAATTAGAGTGATGGAAACACTCCCGATAGCCATCGGGATAGGCGAATTGAGCGGATAAATACGGATCAAATTTCTTTTTGAAGTCGTTCATTCGTTGATTTAGAATCAAGCAAAAGATATGTATTACATCAGTGGTTAAGTTGAAACTTTAGGTTTTCTTAAGAATTTCTTGAAAGCGAGTCATCAGGGGAGTTGGTAGTTGAAATTATCACCCTAAATGTAAGATTTCGATGATTTATAGCGACTCACCTGATGACTATCACGTTTCTTATCAAAGAACCAAGTTTTTGAATGAAAGCATAAATTATGGAATCCATTTTCTTTGCCCTTGCAGGTCTCTTTATTCTTGGTAACATAGGTTCTTCTATCTGTAGAGAACAAGGTTATTCGATTGAATTGAATCTGTATAACGCTTATCGCTTTTTACTAGGCTGGGTTATTGTAGGGTATATTTTAGCTTTCGATTACTCGCCTTTTATAGGTTATGTAAATGGATTAGAATTCTGGTTAGATGTTAAAAAAATCCTTTTTTCTACGGTATCTTTTGGATTGATATATTGGGCATTTAAAACAGAAAAGGAAAAGCTAAAACTAGGCTTAGGACTAATAGAGTTAGGATTTTGGATTTTAAAACTGATGATATATAAAGAAATAGTTACAAGAGGATATGCAGCTGGATATAGTTCTTTTATCACCATGTATGATTTAATTGCCCTTGCTGTTCGATTATATATTGTATCGGAGTTATTTAAGATTTCAAAATTTCGATATGTATCTATTGCTGTGATTGCCTTATTGGTCGTGAGTATTAAAATTTCTGCTTTTTCTATTCCGCCTTATGCTTTGTATCAAATGGAACAATCAAGATTGAAAGCTCAAGAAATGAGACAAGAAATGATGGGACATTGGACAGGAACGTATCAAAAGTTAGAGTATAATAAACGATTATTCAGTAATAAGACAAAAGTCTATATTAACCATGACTTGATTTATTTTGAAAATGTAGAAGGGTTACAATTATCTTATTACTTTCGATTATCTGATGAATATTATGGATGGCTTTCAGAAGATGGAGAGGGAGGCAAATATGACTGTTACATTCAAACGTATAATGAGGATGAATTAGAATTTAGAATAACTAATTTTGAAAACGATTATGTATTTGAATTAAAAAAGGAAAATCGTTTGAATTAGTTGTAATTTGCCTTATGCTAACTGCAAAATCATTTAAACTTCAATGTTCTAATCAAGAAGCCATAGAATTAGCCTTACTGAATGCTTTTTTTGTATTGGCTATTCAGATAATGATTATTCCATGGATAGATGGTTATTATCTCGATAAACTATTGGAAGAGCAAATTCTAGTAGGGGAGTATGTCAAACTTCGATTTTATTATAATGCACTCTTTATTCCAATTACATTCCTATTTTTTATAATTACAAAAGTCAATCGTTCTGATAAGTTAAAGTTGACTGTGTATACTGTACTGTTTTTACGAGTGTTATCCTTGAATTTGGTATTGACTGACCTATCTATAAAACTTCTACAGTTTGACGATCTTTTTCAATATATCGCATTAATTGTGGCAATTATCGTTGTGTTAGTTGCAAGAAATAGGAGGAAAATAACTCAAGAAAATGTATTAGATGCAGACCTCATAGATGAAATTATCGAGGAGTAATTTCCTTTACTACACTCATTGGACAGATAGAAACGGTCTGACTACTATCTCGCACATAAAAAATAAATTCCGTATTCTGCCCTACGATGTACGTTTCTAATCTTTCCTTATCTGTAAATAAAATTATATCCTTTTCTTTTGGAAAATCATTTCCCTCAATAATTTCTGATCTTTTAATACCTGCCCCAACGCTTCCGCCTAAGAAAAAGCACAATAGAAATATGGCTGTAAAGGATAAGATCTGTTGAGTAAATTTCTTTTTATCCGTTTCAATAGGGACTTCTGGAAAAGCCTGTTGAAACCATTTTTTATGACCATGCCTCGGGCGATAATGTTCTACTACTTTTCCCATGAAGTAGAAAAAGACGACCAATCCCAAAATACTCAGTGGTACTGTAATATCAGCAACTAAAAACTCAATAGGACTTAGCAATACATCTAGTAAACTGGAGTAGTTTAAAAAATTAATCCCCAAAAAGCCATAATAGATCGCATCTTTTACAATCCCCAAAATTAAAAGGTATAAGTAACCTAAAGAAAGGTAATTTTGTAAATCTTCATTCGATAGCATAGGAATAATTTTTTTAGTTGAGATACCCGTTTATTTACGGTATTAACGATTAAATCATCTTTGAAATTTACACTTAAAGATAAACAAAATACAATTTAAACGCTTATTAGCTTAATAAAAAGGAAAATGTTAAAATCATATTTAAAGGCATTCCACGATATCGATGACGCTATTCTTGACAACTATATTTCGTTATGGCAAGCATATAATGTTTCAAAAAGACAGACGATGACCGTTCCAGGGCAAACGGAAAAGTATTTTTACTTTGTACTCAATGGCGTGCAAAAATCGTATTACCTCTCTAAGAAAAGAGAACATATTATTGCTTTCGCTTACCCTCCTTCTTTCAGCGGAATCCCTGAATCCTTTCTCACACAGACGCCTTCAAGATACTATTTGGAAACTATTTCTAAAAGTGAATTTTTAAGAATATCCTACACGCAGCATCATAAATTCATGATGGAACATAGAGCGATTGAAACCTTATTTCGTAAAATAACAGAAACTTTTCTTGATGGTGTTATTCAGCGACAACATGAAATCATGGCATTGAATATGGAGGATAGATTTAAAGTTTTTGTAAACAGAAGTGCACATCTTCTACAAATCATTCCTCAAAAAGATATAGCCTCTTATCTCAACATTGATCCTACCAATTTTAGTAAACTCATCAACCGCATCCGAATTTGAAATCTTGGTGAAAACCAAGATTAGTATTGAATAAAAAACGGAGATTTGTCTCATTATTATTTATAACAAAAAAGTAATATTATGACAAAGTACGAAGTAGTGAAAAAGTTTTTGGAAGGATTTAATGACCCAACTAAAATTGAAGCATCTTTAGATTTATTAGCAGAGGATTACAAATTCCAAAACCCAATAGTACAACTTAATTCCAAAACGGAGTTTATTGCTTTAGCTCAGGAAATGGGTAAGGTACTGACAGGAGTAGAGATTATTCAAAGTGCTGAAAATGCAAATTGGGTAACTGTTCTTTATGAGTTTAAATCTTCTATACAAGGACTTGAGCGTAATTTAGGAACGGAATGGTTTCTGGTTGAAGATGGAATGATAAAAGCATCTCATTTGATTTACGATGCTTCCGAATGGCGTAAATTTTATGAGAACATGAAAGAGTAAACCAACAGTTAGAACTTACTAAAGCATAAAACGGCAATATAAGCTATGTGTTGGTATTGCCGTTCATCTATAATTATCATTTTTATGAAAACTAGAAGTGAAGAGGACAATAAAGTCTAATGAATAATCGCAAGGATACAAGCATAATTTATCCATAACTATCAACAAGAGGTCAGAAGTCAGACCATTTCATTGTCAGAAGTCAGAAAAAGAATATTTTTCTTGATGAAAATATCTGACTTCTGTCTTCTGACAGCGAAGCGGTCTGACTTCTGAATAGTTACATTTACTCTAAACAAAGACACAGAATAACCCATGTACAATTCAACCGCTCTAAAGAACATGTAATTTCTTTTTTTGCATAGCTCATTTTTTTAGGATAACATCTTATTATCCTTTACCATAATTTTGTAGATACATCAATTGAAATCAATAATTTCAAACAAAATCAATTAATTTATTATTTACACCTAAAATTAAATCGTTGTGAATAAGATTATGATTGTACATAATCCATTTCCATAAACTTACAATAAGAACAAAATTATACGGTAACAGATGAATAAAGCATGGGCATATATCACTTTTGGGAGTACCATTGCAATGGCAATTTCGCCTTTTGTCATCATGTACTACTTGAAGTTAGATTTTACGGCTTCATCAGGTATTTTAATAGAACCTGCTGCATATGCTTTTGCTATTTTTTATCTGATATACGTTGGGTTTATTGCCTTAGGATTTCACCAATCTCGTTCTCAACAATGGTATAATCCTAAATTCATTCAAAGTCGCCCTTATATTATCATTAATACTTGGTTTAATGTATTTTGGCTAATAGGTGCCGCCGCAGATATTCCATGGATTGAGATGACGGGTAGCCTTGTCGTTTTATATACATTGGTTCGACTTTCTACTATTTTTGAAATTGGACAGTCGAGTAAAGACAAAATAGAGAAATACTTCATTAAATTACCGATTGCACTTTATTTTGGCTGGATTACTTTATTGACGCCCGTTAGCATTACGTTATCTCTAATTGGTATTTTTGGTAGCGAGGAATTCTTGATGGTTAATTCAGAAATAGCCACCGTAGTGATTTTGATTGCCTCCTTTCTTTTAGTCGTATTTTTGTTCTTACGTAGAAAGGTGAATTTGACCTATATTCTAGTTGTCATTTGGGGTTTATTGGGAATTTTTATCGCCAATTTGGATAAAAGTTCACAGGTTTCTTTTGCCGCATTGGGGTTAGCTGTTGGTTTGTTGGTTACGTATTTTATCGTGGATAGGCAACAAATGGAAATGAGTCGGGTGCAGATGGAACTCACGGCTTTGAAAAATCAAATTAATCCCCACTTCTTATTTAATAATCTAAATACGCTATCTAACCTAATTCCTTTAGAAGCGGAAAATGCACATAATTATCTGGATAAGTTAGCAAAGTTTTATCGCTATATCGTAAGTCAACGAGAGGAAAATTTGATTCCATTAGCAGAGGAATTAAATGGGGTGCAGTATTACATTGGAATTTTAAAAGAACGCTTTGGTGATGATTTACATATTTCGATGGATTGTGAAAATGGTAAACACAAAACGATTCCACCACTAAGTTTGCAATTGCTCATCGAAAATGCAATTAAGCACAATGCTATTTCGGACGATAAGCAGTTGTGGATTAATATTTTTGTAACGGACAATTCGACTCAATTGAAAATTGAAAATAATATCAATGAGCGAATTCATGTATTAGAAAGTACAGGGATGGGGTTAAAAAATATCCATCAACGTTATCAGTATTTTACTAAAGAGAAAGTACAAGTTCAGACTATTGATAATAAATTTTCTGTATCCCTTCCTTTAATCGAAAAATAACTATGAATGTACTAATTATAGAAGATGAAATCAATGCCTACAATATTTTGAGGAAACGATTACAAAAACAATCGACGGCTGTTCAAATAGTAGCACATCTCAAAACCATTGTGGAAAGTATCAATTGGTTTAAAAATCATCCAAAACCTGATTTGGTCTTTTTAGATATAGAATTAGCAGATGGACAAAGTTTTGAAATATTCAACCATGTCAAAGTCAATTGCCCTATTATATTCACAACAGCTTATGACCAATATGCCATTAAAGCATTTTCGTTAAATAGTGTAGATTATTTATTGAAACCCATATCCGACCAAGACTTATCCAAAGCCTTGCAAAAGTTCCATCAAATGCGACAAACCTTTGCACCATTTGATTTCACACAGCTTCAAAATCTTTTATCTAAACCGAATAAAAGTCGCCAACGATTTTTGGTTAATACTGGCGAAAAATACTTTTTTGTCAAAACGAATGATGTGGCCTATGTCTATGCAGAAGAAGGCGTTACTTTTTTAAAAACCAACAATAATCGCCGTCATCTTCTAAATGAGACATTAGATACGATTATGGAAGAATTGGATAGCAAGTCTTTCTTTAGAATTAATCGCCACCAAATTATTAATATCGAATATATTCAATCCATTCATGAGTATTTCAATCGACGTTTTAAAATTGAACTCCTTACGCCGCTAAAAGAACACGAATTCATTGTAAGTCGATTAAGACGGTCAGAGTTTAAAGGGTGGTTGAATGGGGGGTAACCTACAACATCTCAATCAACTGTATGAAATTCCCACAAGTATCGTCTAAAGTAACAACGATAGCTGTACCGACATTGGTTGGCTTCATCCCAAATTGAACCCCTAATTTAGAGAGTCGCTCATATTCCGCTTCAATGCTATCTACTTGGAATTGGGTCCAAGGAATTTTCTTTTCATATAAGGATTTTTGATACACTTTAGTTTCCTCAAATGAGATGGGTTCTAACAATAATTCCGCAGCATCAGGTTCTTTGGGAGAGACAACTGTTAGCCATTTATATTCTCCTACAGGAATATTGTGTTTTACTTGAAACCCTAAAATCTCGGTATAAAATGTTAAGGCTCTATCTTGATCTTGTACGGGTACGCCATTCATTCTAATGTACATGGTTTGATGTTTTTAGTAATGTTATACCATTTCTCGGCTCTTTACAGCAAAGGGTTGAAACCCTGTCGCTTTAGATGAAAGTAATTGAAAATATAGAGCGATAGGGTTTTAACCCTTCGCAGAGAAATAGGTATTGAATAATCTATCAACCTAAATTATAAAAATAAAAAGGTACAGTCAACCATTTGCTGGAAACTGTACCTTTTTATTTTAAATATCAATCAAAACGACTTATCCTTTCTTCTGTAAAACTCCTTCTTTTACAGCTTGCTCTCCAATACCATGTAATTGTACCTTGTCGCCTTTTTTGCGTAAACGCATATTTAAGAACTCTACGCCTAAAGAGAAGAAGATGGCAAAGTATAAATAACCTTTAGGTATAGCACCAATTTCTGATCCTAAGATTTGGATATGTCCCAAGTGAGCACCTTCTGTAATCAACATAAAACCAATCAAGATTAAGAACGATAAACCTAGTATTTGAATCGTTGGATTTTCATTTACAAAATTACCCACAGGATTAGCGAACAACATCATAATCACCATAGAAATGATAATAGACGTTACCATAATTATCATCGCCCCTTCCATACCGTTGGTCATACCAACAGCCGTCAAAATAGAATCGGCGGAAAAAACGATATTGATTAAGGTAATTTGAACAATGACTTTCGATAATGTACTTGTTCCTCCTTTTGCACCGCCTTCTGTTGCAGCATGTCCTTCCAATTTATGATGGATTTCTGATGTACTTTTATAAATCAAAAATAAACCACCTACAACTAGGATGATACTTTGCCAAGAGACATCACCATGAATAAAGTCATTCGCAAAGTGTATAATCGGTTCTTGTGCAGCAATTAAAATATTGATACCAAATAATAAGATGATTCTTAAAATCATCGCTAGTCCTAAACCAATATTAGTCGCTTTTTTTCGCTCTCCTTTGGGTAATTTATTGGATTCTAGCGATATAAATATAATATTATCAATCCCTAAAACAACCTCCATAAAGGTCAACATAAATAAACTAACTAAAGCTTCAGGCGTTGCGAGTACAGAAAAATCCATTATAGAAAATTTATTTTAAAGAATTGAGAGTAGATATTTTTCCTACTCTCAATTCTAAGAACTAATCACTTCTTCACAAAAATAGAGGGATTTTTTTAAATTCAAATTGCTTTAAATAAAAAAGCCCTTCTATCCATAAATAGAAGGGCTTTTTTATTACCAGTTAACCGATAACGAATCAACTAATAACTAACTTTTAAAAAGTAGGACAATATAATCCACCTCTTCTAGGTGCAGGGTGTGTGTAGTAAAGAGACATTTCAAATGCACCTCGACCGCCACTTACCGCATCTAAGGAAGAAACATTGGTATCATAACTGATTCCTAACACCCAAGTGTCATATTCCAGGGCTGCCGTTGCAATAACAGCATCCGTTGTAGTACCACCACCTGTACGACCGGCTACACGACCATAAGCTCCTACTCTCAATGCAATATCATCCCAATCTCTATTGGTGAAACGAACAGCAGTACCTGCAACCACCATTGTAGCAGGTCCTTGACGTTGAATCATAGCACTAGGTAGGATAGAAATTTCACGGCTTATTGGAATTTCTCCACCACCATGAACGGTATATTTTAAATATAAATTTTCTACTTCATTACCATAGAAGGAAATATCAGGTGAATTTATATGATGAAAAGATACACCACCATACGCACTTGCCCCTTCCCCAAATAATCCATACCACATCAATCCAGCATTTAAGTCTCCATACATTTCACTTTGATCGCCTACTAACTCACCACTTGGTAAAGTTGGATTAAAGGCTTGACCATCAAACTGACGAGAAAAACGAAGACTATTCCAATTGATACCTTGCTGACCAAACCCTAACTGAGCTCCACCAATTAGATACTGATCAGAACGATACCCTCTACCGCCCATAATTTTTTTCATAAAGGAAAAAGTAAAATGACCTTGCGTCATACTATATCTAGCTTCTCCAGCTTGATCACCCACAAGGCTTAATCCTATCGCCATATAATCTTCTTTTAGCGCATAAAAGCGGAAATCGAAGTTCACAGCATAAGTCTGAAAGGAAACCGGACCAAAAACACTTCCCCATTGATCTCTATAATTGATACCTACTCTATACTGCCCCTCATACACACCCGCCATAGCAGGATTGATTTGAAGCGGTGCAGAATGGAACTGCGAGAAGTGAGCATCTTGAGCTACAACATTGGTTGTGTTAAAAATTGTAAATGTAAAGGTGAGTAATAGAGTATAAAAGAAAGGTGTAATTGTTCGAACCATGTCTTTTTATTTTAATTTATCAGATTGATCGAGTTCCGAATTTTGAACATATAAAGCAAACTTAATGATTTGTGTTCAATAAAAACAATCAAAAGTACAAACACTTGTACTATTTAACTCTAAATAGGAACATTGTATTTCATTGGGGTTGTAAAAAAATGACTTTACCGTAAATTTTGGGTTTCAGATTTATGATTTCTTATTCATCTTTGCAACCATGTTCTAATTTGTAGATATAAGTAGAGTCACTATCTGCCTTATATATGTATAATTTTAGTTGGCCTTTGGGTTTGTATAAACTATCTCCTTCCGATATATAATTGTATAAGTTACCAAAGTACCCGCTACTTATACTCCATTCTAATTTATCATCTAAAATATAAACATGAGCGGCACTAAATTCATAATTAATATATTTACGTACCACCTTTGAGCGGAAATGTGTCTCTTTCATTTGCTCATCTTTGATACAATTAATATCTTTTATCACAGCATTAAAGTAGAAAAAGTTAATAACACCCCCCGCAAAACAAATTATACCTAGAATTTTAATGATATTTTCCATTGATTCTACTAATAAAGTTTACACTTTTACTCGTTCTCCTACTATTTGCTTTAATACTTTCAAAATTCGGTAAATATCAAAAATACTATCTGTAATAGCAGAATAATCTACACTTTGTGCAAATTTCTTACCTTTTAATACCATAAATTCCCAATCCTGTCCAATTACATAACAACCATAAATCGGTAAATTTTCTTGATTTTGAGATTGTCCAACCAACATAGCTGCTAAAGCTTGTGCTTTTGGATCGCCCTTGTCCCGATAGCTATCGGGATTCTTCTTCTTATATTCTTGAAAGGCAAAATAGGGTACTTTAGGCTGTCGTCTTCCTGATGCAATCATATTATCGGGAGCTCCATGCAGTAACCAACCATCTATTGTACCTTCTATTTTTCGTTGGGCAAAAAGGTTATGCTTCTTTGAAGAGAAGTTTACTAATGAAAATAATGGTCCAATAAAATTCATATCTAACTCCTGTTCATTCCAATCATGAACATTAAATTTTAATAAATCCCTTAATTTTTCTAATGGAATTTTTTCCCATTCCTCCAATTTCGCCTCCCCTTCAAGCCACTTTTCTAAGGATGGTAAAGTATCTAACTCTTCTAATCCAAAAGTTTCTTCCAAAAATGTTAAAGTACAATCACCAAATGTCTTTTCCTTTTTCATAAAACTTAATTATTAATAGTATAACTTGCTTTCAACAATTTAATAAAAATCAATGATATGTCCTATTGATAGAACACCTAAATTATTGTATTCTTGTGTATTCTACTAAACAGAAAAAGATTATTTTATGGAAAAGGTAGCTTTATATCGGTCAATTGCGGAAACCGTTATTCGTAGTACCATGAGTGAGGACAATAAACAAGATCCTGTTAAAGAGCAACTCATCATAGATGAAAGGACTGGAAACTATTTGTTATTAATGAATGGTTGGCAAGATGAAAGTAGATTTTATGGTTGTTTGATTCATATAGAAGTAAAATCAAATGGTAAAGTTTGGGTGCATGAGGATAGAACAGATTTAATTGTAGTAGATAAATTATTAGAAAAAGGAATTACTAAAAAAGATATGGTGATAGGCTTTCATCCCCCAATAATGAGAGAGGATACAGAATTTGCCATTGCCTAGTTAAATTCATCTGATGACCAAAAGCCACCAGATGAATCTAATATCAGTTGTATTACCTCAAAACCAAAGAGCTACCTTTATAAGTCTGAACCGAACCATCAGCAAACTCCACTTCTGCAATCCAAGCCACCGTAGTTGGGTTTAAAGGTTTTCCATTAAATGTACCATCCCAGCCTGTTGTATCACTATTTAATGGCGTATCTGTATTTTCAAAAACTAAACTACCCCAACGGTCAAATACTTGAAAGCGACGTACTCGAACAGTTTCGTCTCCACCTTGTACAAATAGGTAATCATTATTGCCATCTTGATTTGGCGTAAAGGCATTGGCGACAAATACGATCTTACTTTTATCTACTCGAATGACGAGGTCATCTTCTGCTTCGCAATTATCTCCATCAGTAGCAATCAAAGTAATATAAAGCTCTGAAGTAATGCTATCAATTCTAGGCGTTTCACAGTTAACACAACTAAAAATTTCACTTGGCATCCATTGATATTCAATTGTGCCTTTACCATTAAATAATTGTGGGGTAAGGGTAACAGAACCATTAAACTCAACGGTCTGATCTACTCCTAAATCCACAATAAACTCAGCTGGTTCATTAATATCTACCGTATCTTTTGCAATACAGGCATTATCATCTTGAACCAAAACCACATAAGTTCCTGCGGTCAATCCAATTAGTTTATCACTATTGACTTGTGGTTGTCCTTCTACGCTATAGGCATAAGGTAAAATCCCACCATTAGCATTAATGTCTATTTCTCCATTTCGCTCTCCAAAACAAGCAATATCTTTTGGTGTCGCTGCAATTTGTAATTGCAAGTCGGGTTCATTAATAGTAACAGAATCAATCAACTGACAACCATTCGCATCCGATAAAGTTACTTGATAGGTTCCTGCCGTTAAATTTGTCGCTTGTAAACCCGTTTGTCCGTCGCTCCATTGATAAGCATAAGGTGCCGTTCCCCCTGCTGCTCCTGCATCTGCAATTCCTGTTGCTTCTCCTTTACATAAAACATCTGTCGTAGAAGTTGTAATAAATAAAGGGGTGGGTTGTTGAATATCTATATTACCCGTAGCTATACAACCTAGCGTATCTGTTACCGTAACTTGATAATTTCCAATTGCTAAATTACTACGGATAGCAGTAGTAGAACCATCTTCCCAAAGATAGTAGTAAGGAGCTGTTCCGCCTGTTGGATTAACGGTGACAGTTCCGTCATTTCCACCATTACAATTCACTAAATCCGTTGTAAAATTAATTGCTAAGACATCAGGATGATTAATAGTGACCATATTGACAGAGAGACAGCCCACGGCATCTGTGATGGTTACGGTATAAGTTTGTCCACCCGTCAAATTATTGGCGGTGTTGCCAGGATCGCCATTGCTCCACTGAAAGGTATATCCTGTTACGCCAAAAGGCGTACCACCACTTGCGGTGATAGATGCCGAACCGTCTGTATTTTGAAAACAAGTTGCCGCTTGTTGGGTAATAATCGAATTGATATTAGAAGGTTGATCAATGATGGTTGTATCACTTGCGGTACAGCCATTTACATCGGTTGCAACTACCGTATAAAGTCCTGCAGTTAAGTTATTGGCAGTTGCTCCAGTTTGACCTGTTGGTGTCCATAGATAAGTATAACCTCCTGCACCACCTGAAGCAGTTGCTACGGCTGTTCCATTATTACTTCCAAAACATTGAACAGCTGTTCCTGTTGCGGTTACCGTTACAGCTGAAGAAGGTTCTGTAAGGGTTGTAGTTGTAATAGTTGTACAACTATTACCATCGGTAACGGTAACAGTATAAGTACCCGCAGGAAGTCCCGTAAGTGTAGAATCAGTTGAGCCATTTGACCAAAGATAGGTGTAGGGAGAAACGCCACCATTTGGAACGGCACTAGCAGCACCCGTTAAATCTCCATTACACCCAACATCTACTTTTGAAATAGTATTGGTCAATAAAGAAGGTTCTATAATGGTGTAAGTATTGGTACGAGTACATCCATTTGCGTCTGTTATGGTCAATCCATATTGTCCTGCATTTAAATTAATTAATCCATTGCCTACGTTACCATTTGACCACGAGTAATCGTATGGCATTGTACCACCTGTTGGATTGACTAGAATACTTCCATTGCTTGCTCCATTACAAGAAACCTGTTGTATGGTAGTATTATTTAAAATTGGATCGGGTTCTGTAATATTTACAGTTACAGACATTTGGCAGCCTAAACTATCTGTAATAAATATCTCATAAGCATCTGCGATTAAATTGGAGAATGTACCATTGTTTTGTGTCGGCCCGTTATGAATTTGATAAGTAAATGGTGCTAATCCTCCAAAAGGACTAACGGTTACCGTTCCATCCATACCATTGGCACAACTAACATGAGCGATACTATCTACAATCACAGCATGTTCACAGGGTTCTGAGCGACAACTTCTGCTACCAATCATTCCTACACCACATGCTCCTATCGCTCTAACTTGAATACTCGCACTTTGATTCGGAACTAGACCAGTTACTTGATGTGTCATCGTACCATTAGGTGTCATCCAACCTCCTCCATTGACATTGACTTCATAACTTGTAGCTCCACTGATAGCATTCCATGAAAAAGTAACCGTCGTATAAGTCGCTGTATCACACTGTACGGTTGGTGCAGCTAGGGTAGAAGTTACATCAATAGTAATCGTATCTGTACCTACACAGCCCAAGTTATCTTGAATATAAACGATGTAATCCGTTGTAGAACTTGGCGTAGCCGTTGGATTGGCACAAGTCGTACAACTTAAATCATTCGTTGGAGTCCAATTGTATGTTATCGTATAACCATTGGTAAAAGAAAGTGTCCAGCTATTTAGCATACCCGTTGTTCCTAATGCGTCGTCTGCAATGACTAATAACCATGTTCCATTAGTTGTTGAACCATTTAGTGTAGCAAAACTTCCTTCGGGTGAATAATTACCTGTAAAGGGAGCAATGCCTGTGGTGATATTACTTGTACCCGAAGGGGTAAAACAAGTATTTTGATAATCATCTCCTGTCCCCCCATTGTCCGTTGTAAGTTCTAGGACTTGTCCACTTGGAGACTGTAAAAAAATGTCTAAATCCTCCACATTGGCATGACTAATATCAATACAGACAGAAGCTATTGAACCAGCAGCAATAGTAGCAGGAGCGACACCATTCACTGTTATAGAACTTGTGATATTTCCATTGTCAGGTATAGTGGTTGGTGTATTATTTAAAAAGTCCCAATTGCCACCACCAAAAGGAACAGTAGCATCTAAGTCAACAGGTTCGCCAGGACAAATCGTCGTATCACTTCCTAAATCTACAATCAAAGAATCACAGGATACACAATTGGGATCAAAGGCAGGTAATACGGTAATATTAATAGTCGTATCATAGGTACAACCAAACCCATCCGTCACTTCAAATACATACCCAAAAGTACCTGCAGCGGTTGCTTGTACCATCATAATGGAATCTCCTGATGTTGAAATTGTATTTGGCGTTGTAATCCATTGTTGATTAGTAACAATAGGATCAAATGTTTCTAGATTTGGATATAAAGAATCGGTGAAATTTAAACCCCAACTAAAAATATAACCATTATCAGAAGTTAAGTTATCACATATTTTAATAGTCCATTCTCCATTTAATTCGCATCCTATCAAGCTAGTTAATGGATATTGAGATTCATAATCACCTGGGGGAAGTACTACCCCATTTCCTCCACCATTAATTGCCCATGTACCACTTGTAGCTGTAGGTGTCCAACAATATAAAGCACCTAAACCAGGGGCTAAGTTGGTATCATCGTCTATCGGCGTTCCTAAGAACGTTCCGCCTCCTGCAAGTCCATTAGGTTGATATTCATGGAGAACGACTGTATTTCCAGAGGGGCAAGTTAATTCAATTTGTAAATCCCCCATATAGGAATGTTCCATATTAATGCAAATTCCTAACAAGTCATTAATATCAGTTAGTGTTTGTCCTGGATCGAATTCACTTACTCGTAGTGATGTTTCATAACAAACGCCATTTCCATCAGGTAAAAAGATAGAATCTGCTCTACTATATGGTGGAATGAAATTACCTTGTGTCGTAATTACGGAATAAGAGGAATCTGCATCGGAAAGTAATCGACTTTGTAGTGTTACGGTATCACCTATACAAACCGTATATTGATCCGCTCCAATTCCTGCAAAAATTGGCGTTGTGGAGACTCGAACTTTTTGATTAATTAAGTTGACATTATTACAACCTAATGGGTCAGTCACAAATAATTGAACGGTATAGCCCCCTTCCTCTGTAAAGGTATGAGATACTGTTCGCCCTATGGCACTTGAAACTCCATCTCCAAATGTCCATTCATAAATTAGACTATCGGGATGTTGATTGTAAAAAATACCATTTTGTGGAAAATCTGCTCCACCATAAAAAGTAACGGTTTCGCCTTGACAGATATCAATATAGCCATCTATGAGAGGAACGGCAGCAGGACTCGTACTATCTATCTTTGCTACAATATCTTGACAAGGAAACACGCAACTTACTATACCTTCCCAACCATTTCCATTTAAAATATTATCAGACGTAAATTGAATGGTTAAACAACCCGATGTATTAGCTGCACTTGCCACCGCTACACCGATTAAGGTATTGTTGTCAATAAACCCAAAGCCAGGTGCACTTGTAGTTGGTCCATCAAAGATATTTAACATATCCCCTGGCTGTACATCTATAGCTGTGAAATCAATTTGAATAGCTAAGTTAGGTGCATCAGGACAAAATGTTATCGTATAATTTTCATTTGGTCCATAAGGACTAGTATTATTACCACTATCAAAAAAAGCTGCGGAACAGGTATTAATGGTCTGTCCATCAAATTGGTCAATTGGATAAATTTGTGCTTTTAATGTGTGCAATGTCAGGCTTAATAATACAAGTAGAACAATTCGATTCATCGCTTGATTGGTTTTTGTTTATTGTTCTATTAATTAGTTGTGATTAGTTACTTAGTTATTGGTTAATTTCTCTTTCGCCATAGAATTTAATAACAGTAGTCAAAACTCTTTATTGGCTTTAAATTAAACTTGTTTATTCTTGATAATCAACACTTTAGTATCGGCATACCATACCTCAATACGCTTTTTATTTCAATACTACAACAAGTATAGGTGCGATGCACCTATTTCACGCCATATTTAGGTGCATCGCACTTATGCTTATTGTAGCATAAAAAATTGAAATGATGTATAAGGTACAGCGTACCGCCCCAAATTTGAGTATATTTTTATAATCATTTGATATTCAATATAAAAC
>CAYLSF010000038.1:0-16835 GCA_964385675.1 uncultured Saprospiraceae bacterium | reverse complement strand
CCCTTATGGTAGTGAGGTTGTGGCATTAGATTCACCTGTTCAGTCTTATGATTTTAATATTATCCACTTTGAGGGAACAGCAGAAAATCCCAATGAAATTATTTTACAAACACCAGACGGTGGGAATATAGTTGCGACTCAACAACAAATTCTAAAGTTTTTAAAGAAAAATAAAAACTTAGAAATGGTTGTTTTTAGTGGTTGTTTGAATAAGGATTTATTAAAATTATTATTGCAACATAATATTTCTCCAGTTGTAGGTACAGAAGCAAAAGATAAGTTAGAATATCAGTTTCAAAACCGATTAATTGCTAGTTTTTATACCAATTACCTACACGGATTACCCTTTATAGAAGCTTTTAGAAAGGCGAATACACATGGAAATCGTTATGGATTAAATGCCGTTTCTTCCTTTGTGGGAAATTGGTATAGAGGAAGCGGCTTATACGCACGGCGTAAGCGTCCATTAATGCAAAGAATTGGGGCAAGTGCAAAGAACTTTTGGTTAGCCTTTGCGGCAATTGCTACTATGATAGGCGTAATTAGTGATTGGGGAGACGCTTCTAGTTCGATTTCTAATACGATTAGTGGTTGGGTTGGAATGCCCATTGATGTAGCCGGCACATTGAAAGATGGAACAAAGACACCTGTAGAAGATGCTGTTATTATATTGGGAGATTATACTTATAAGACGTCAAAAGATGGAAAATTTAGATTTAAGGATATTTCCAATATGGAAGATAGTATGGACTTGATGGTGATTTATCAAGGAGATACCTTAGCTAGGAAACGTATCTTACCTTCTACTCGAAAATTACCGTTACAATTGAGTCAAATTCTAGCTCAAAATAAAGAAGATAAGAAACCACCTCAACGAGAAATCAGGAGGCGAACAGATGAAGATAATGAACCTACGGCTATACCAACAGTAGAAACTATAGATGAGGATGTAACGCCTACTGAAAAACCGCCTACTCCACAGCAAGTTAAAATTAGTGACTTGCCTAAAGAAGTTATAGAGAAAGCAAAAGAAAAAGTAGAGGAAGTTAAGCCTATTGAGATAAAAACAATGTCTAAGTCAAGGTTTGATGAGCTAACAGAATTAGGTTTTTATGAGAGTATGGAGGTGCGAAAACCGAAAATTAGAAGCTCTAGAGATTGGATGCGTTTATCTTTTTATTTATATAGTTTAGAGAAGCTCAATCAACGTCGTCCTAGACGATTGACGATAGAAGATGAAATAACTGCTAAGGTGAATATTTACCGTTTACCCAGTAATGTGAAGATAAAAGATAAAAAGCAGGGTAGCACGTTAACTTATACCTTTCCTGTGAGTGAAGCACCAAAGATTACACTATACAATAAGGATTTACAGAAAATTGGTTTAAGTTCTTATCGTTTTTCTGGCGTACGTATTCATATAGAGTTAATTGATCCTAATGGAAAATCATTCTATAAGGAGGATTTTAAATTTGGGTATCGTCAACAGGGAAGTAAGCGTGTCTTTTATTAAAATGTGGTTATTATTTTATACCTCGCTATAGTTATTGAAATGATTAGTCGTCAATGGCAAATCAACTTTTGGGACATAAGAAATAAAACATCTGAGCATTGAAAATCATACCCATACTGCAAAAATTTCCTTGTCTTGATGTTGAATCGTTTTTACTTCCCAAGTTGGAGTTTTCCGACTATCAAAGATGACCAAATATCCTTTATTCACACTATGAGCTTCTAAATAGTTCGTCAATTGATTCAAGCCTTTTTGATTTGCTTTTTGACCTCGCCATAGTTTTAATTCTACAATATATTTGTATTGCAAATACGTAACAACAATGTCCAAACGCTTTTCTTCAGAAGTCTCGACTTCTTTGAAATCATGCCCTTGACCATTTAAAATGGGTTTTAGAAAAGCTAAGAAAATCAATCGCCACTCTCGTTCCAAAAAGTGTAAGTCTTTTTTGCTGCGTTGTTCTTTCATAAAGACTTGAAACTTCCGTAAAACTTGTTCTAGGTCTAATGAACCATCATCATTCAAAAAACGACCGCTATAATTGATTCCTTCTTCACTTGTGATTCGTTTAGAAATCATGTAATCATAAATCAATTGTTCATAAATTCGATTGTGAACCCGAACCTGTCCATTTCGCTTAAAGATACCATATAAAATTCCTTTTTCAATTGTAGGGTTATATTGATTAAACGGCACGCTTTCTCCATTGATAATTATGCGAAAAACCAACCGATACAAATCTTCGTGATTCTCCAAGTTCTTGATAACACTATCAAAATTCGTATTGTGTTCTTTCAATAATAATCGAACAGCTTCTTCTACATCTTCAAATGTCCATTTTTCCCGATAGCTATCGGGATTATCCGCTCGTTTCGGTAATATTTTCTCTGCAATATTTTTACACAATTTACTCACTAGAAAAGGATAACCCGATGTGTGATAATATAATCGCTCTGCAATTGCAGGAATATCCATTGTCACACCTTCTGCTTCCGAATACTGTTCTAACATCGGTTCTATTTCCTTAGGAATAAACTCCATCCGTACATTAAAATCTATGGCAATATTCCATGGCGAGTTATACTGTACGGCTTTAGCATCTTGTAGTTTAAATTTTAAATTTTTAATATCATGCACACCCGCTAAAACGATGCTATGAAAAGTCTTATGATGTGGCAAAAAGCGGCTTAAATATTTTGTTCTTAACATTGCCAAAAAACTCAAGAAGGCTTGATAATTACTGCTCGCATCTACTTCATCTATGAGTAAGACTACTTTTTTATTTGTTTCATACATCAACTCCGTCACTATTTCTGATAAATCATCTAGGTCATTAACAATTTCTATTTTTTCGCTTAAAAATTTTGATAATTTAGGATGTGGAAATTTTAATGTTCTTACACATTGTCTCAAAAACATTTTAGCAAAAGCATTATCATTTTCATGATAACGTCTATCAATTCCTTCAAAACTAATTTTAATGGGTAAATACGCTTCAGTTTTCTCCAAATATTCCATTAACTGAAAGAGCATTGTGGTCTTTCCAAATTGTCGAGGACGATTGATGGTAAAGTATTCTCCAAACTCAATCAGTTCCATTATTTGATTAAATTGATTAAGATTATTCATCAAATAATGATTATTCGAGTTACAGTTACCTGTTATGTTAAATTTTTTTTTCATGCCACTACCCTTTCTTACAAATATACAGATTATTCTTTGTTCGTCTTATATCAAAAAACGGTGAATCCCCTTTAGACTTTTACCTAAATATTTGATATTTAGTTGCTATATTTTTTAATAGTATAATGCTCTGTAGACAAATCTGTAAGAAATATCAATTTATATTATCTACATTTCTAATGTAAATTATTCGATATTCTTCATTCAAATCCAATGCAAAATATTATTTTAAAGCAAATTTGAAAAAACGATTCAACCGCATAACCAAATACACGATTATGAAGCGAAATATATTAATTGCGAAGATTTTATTGACTATTGGTGTTTTTGAGTTCTTTGGTCCTATTATTAAAGATACAGGCGAATCTCATTTGATGAATTCAGAATGGGTTGGTCATGCGAAGGTACATTTAGCTTGGTTATTGGGTTATTTATTTTTTTCGGGCTTGGCTAATATGTATTTTATATGGTTTCGTAAACCCTTTCATATTAATAATTTGTATCTCTCTGCCCTTTGGCAAGCCACACATTTAGCAGGATTTTGGTTAGGAATTTTGTTTGTACCTGTGTATCATGGACAAATTGCAGACCATCGGTATCATGTAGAAATACTAGGAATTGACGAAAATATATTTGTCTTTTCTGTTCTGTCTATCATTTTAGTTAGTGCTTATTTTTGGTTGAAGGTGAAGGTAGAACCTATGTTAAAATAGTAGAGACGTTGCAGTGCAACGTCTCTGCTCTAAAATGATTAATTGTATATTTTTTGAGACGTTACAGTGTAACATCTCTGCGTTGTTTATTACGCTTCCCAAACTACGTTATCCTTTGCCTCATGCCATTGCATATACTGTTCTTTAAATCGCTGATCTATTTTACCTCGTTTCACTTTTAACGTAGGGGTTAACAAACCATTATCTACAGTCCAAGGTTCTTTTGTCACTACTATCGTAGAAACCCTTCTATAGTTCGGTTTAGCGGCATTGACAGCCCCTAATGTAGATGCTAAACTTTCTTTTAATTCAGCAGCAGACTTCGTAGCACCTAGTTCAGAAGGATAAACCAACGCCATCGGTTGAGGGCAACCTAAACCCACCAAACAAATTTGTTCAATATCATTATTGTCTGCAAATTCAAACTCAATCGGAGAGGGTACAATATATTTCCCTTTAGCTGTTTTGAAGGTATCTTTTACACGTCCTGTTAGGTGCAAATAGCCCTCTTCATCAATTCGACCTTGATCGCCTGTATGTAGCCAACCGTCTTTCAAGACCTCTGCTGTCTTTTCTGGAGCTTTATAATAACCAACCATATTATAAGGAGCTCTCATTTGTACCTCCTCTGTTTCTGGATCAATTCTCAATTCAACACCAGGCTGAGGACGACCAACTGAACCCGTACGTTTTTCATCGCCGAGTAGAAAGGTGCAAATCGCACAGTTTTCCGTCATGCCATATCCTTCTGAAATCGGAATATCCAGTTTGGCAAACCATTCTTTCGCATTCGCAGAAATAGGAGCAGCACCCGATACAAAAGAACGACAACGAGAAAAGCCTAACCCAGCTTTAATTTTCTTTTTAATCACATTTTTGATGACTGGAATTTTTAAGAGCATATCCAATCGTTTTTGAGGCATTTTAGCTAAAATTCCCATTTGTAATTTCGTCCAAATACGAGGAACAGCAAAGAACACAGTAGGCTGAACCGAAGCCATATTTTTACCAAACGTATCCAAACGTTCTACAAAAGAAACCGTCTTTCCATGAGAAATAGACCCTGCTTCCACTATCACCCGTTCCGCAATATGATTTAGCGGCAAGAAAGATAAATAGTGATTCTCTCCACCTTCAATGTCAATTTTGAGTGGATTAGCAACCTCAATCGTTTTGCCTGCTTCATCTAGTATTCTGTAGTTCAACATCACCCCCTTCGGCGTCCCCGTTGTTCCTGAGGTAAAAACAATCGTCCATAAGTCATCTAAATTTGGTACAGGGTTACCTTTCATCGGTTCATGACGATTGAGGAAGTCATCCCAAGGTTCTCCTCTATCGACTTTAGAACCTCCCTCATAATGTGGAAAGGTAATCATTGGCATATCTTTAGGAATACCATTTTTCATATCCTCCCAAATACCTGCATCTAGCTTCCCCATGATGATAGCATCTACGTCCCCTAGTTTCAAAACTGTACTAATTTGTTCCCCCGTGAGTGTAGCATATAATGGTACAGAAATATACCCTCCTAGCATAATTGCTAAGTCAGCAATAATCCATTCACTACAATTTTTAGATACTAATGCGATATGACTTTTCGGCTTTAAGCCCATAGCCTTTAAGCCTGTGGCTAATTTACGAGCCATTTGCCCGACTTCTTTCCAAGTGTATTCTCTCCAAGTATCTCCAAAAGGCTGACGTAAATATACTTCATTCGCCATAGCCCCTTGCTCTTTTTCATAAAAGGCTTCTAATAACGTTTTTTGTTCCATTTGGCTTTATTTAGTAAGGTGTAAGGTTTGGTTGAGTACCCTCTACCTTTTTGAGTTGAATGAATTGCATTTCAAATCTAGCTTTAAAATAATAATTTGGATTGAGAATGTATGAAAATTGAATATAAAAATTGGATATGACTATGTGTTACGACAATAAAGTCAGCCAAATCCAATAATTTCATTAAGATTTGGCTAATTATTTCAATATTTTTAGCCAAATCTTTGTTTTTATAATAGATTTGGCTAAAAATGTTTTAAAATAATGAATGCAATAATAGGAAGAGTTCAAGAAATCACACAATTTGATAAAGTAGTAGCGAGTTCTAAATCGGAATTTGTAGCGGTGTATGGGCGAAGAAGGGTGGGTAAAACTTTTTTGATACGAGAATATTTTAACTATACCTTTGATTTTCAATTGACAGGATTGGCAAATGCAACGACAGAGCAGCAATTGATTAATTTTCAAGTTACCTTACAGCGTCAAGCTAAAATAACGTTAGCTAAAACCCCTCAAAATTGGTTTTTTGCTTTTCAATATTTAATCGACCATTTAGAAGCCATTGATGCCAATCGCAAAAAAATTATCTTCCTAGATGAGTTACCGTGGCTAGATACAGCAAAGTCAGATTTTTTGATGGCATTAGAGCATTTTTGGAATAGTTGGGCGACGAATCGAAAAGATATTGTGCTGATAACTTGTGGCTCGGCAGCATCATGGATGATTAATAATTTGATTAATAATCATGGAGGGTTACACAATCGCTTAACACATAGAATGAAGATTGAACCGTTTACATTGCAAGAAACAGAATGGATGCTTCAAGCCAAAAATAATAATTTAAGTCGTTATCAAGTCTTACAACTATATATGGTTATGGGTGGGATTCCTTATTACCTAGATGCAGTAGAAACAGGAAAAAGTGCGGCTCAAAATATTGAACAATTGTGCTTTCGGAAGGGAGCATTATTGGTAACAGAGTTTAAAAATTTATTCGCCTCTTTATTTAAAAATTCAACCAAACATGAACAAATCATTCGAGCATTAAGCACCAAAAACAAAGGAATGACTCGACAAGAAATTGCTCAAATCACAAAATTAAAAACAGGCGGAACATTTACTCAAAAATTAATTGAATTAGAAGAAAGTGGCTTTATTACCCGTTATACAGCTTTAAATAAAAAAGCTAAATCGGCACTATATCGCCTATCTGATTTCTACTGTGCATTTTATCTAAAGTTTATAGAGCATAATACGAATTTTGAATTAGGTGTATGGATGAGTGCCATAGATAATCCATCGCATCGAGCATGGTCGGGATTTGCTTTTGAGCAAGTTTGCCTAAGTCATATTTTCCAAATCAAAAAGAAATTGGGGATTCATGGTATTATAGCAGAACCAACTTCTTGGAAAAGTAAGGATGCGAAACAAGGTGCTCAAGTTGATCTCGTTATTGATAGACGAGATCAAGTGATCAATCTTTGTGAAGCCAAATTTTCAATTCATCCATTTACCATTACAAAAGCATACAACGAAAATTTACGGAATAAAATCGGAGTTTTCAAAGCAGAAACTCAAACTCGAAAGGCTGTTTTTTTAACCCTAATTACAACGCACGGCGTTACAAAGAATCAATATGCTTTAGGTTTGGTGCAAAATGAAGTCGTTATGGATGATTTGTTTGAGTAAACACTACCTCCTCAACCACTTCATCCAAACAGGCAGCACATTTCGCTTAATCTGTGGAAAAGATACCTCCTTTGCTCCAAAACTCGCATAAAATCGAGCAATAGATGGAATAGATGAGCCTTCAAAGTCGAAGATGACTTTTTTACCTGAGTTCATTAAAATTAACATATCTAGTAAAAAAGGCATTGCTCCTTTTTCTTTGCCTTCGGGTGTAGTAGCAGGTAATAGATTGGTAATGCGATGGTGACTAAATAGGAAAAATCCAGCCGCAATTAATTCTCCTTCTTGATTTTGCATACCTGATAGGAATCCTACATTTTTATGTTGAGCATTATAAATAATACGATGTAAGGTGTGATAATCCCTTTCTTTTAAATCATTGATTTGAGGCCCTTGATGAGTCTTAAATAAAGAAACCACCTTTTCTGGCTTTAAGCTATTGGTCATAAATAACTTTTGTTTTTTCGCTTTTTTGAGGTTGCGTTTTAGGTTTTTAGAGTAGTGACTAGCAATCTCTTCATAAGGGCGGTTGAGGTCTAAGATATAATTTGGGCGAGGATTCACCTCAAATCCCCAATCAGATTTAATAGACATTCGCTCATTTAAATTCATTAAGATATAGCGATACTCGTCTGGAATATGCTCCAGAAAGGTTTTTACGCGCTTTTCAGAAAGCACTCGTACAGAATATAACCCTAATTGCTGTGCAAAGAAAGGTTGATATAATTGTTTATAACCCAGCAGCTTTGTATTCCAAACCAAAGGAAAAACAGACTCATAATCCCCCTCTACCAAACCATCCCAATCTTCACAAATATTATCTAAGTACCATGTGTAGCCATACGCATTACCATTGACCGCATAATGTACACAACTATCCCATTTCAATTTGTCTATATCTTCCCGCTTAACGTATCGAATTTCCATTCATTTAGGTATAAGGTTCGAGGTGTAAGGTGTAAGGCGTTTCCTTGTACCTTAAACCTTATACCTTGTACCCTCTTTCAAAATTTCTTTATACACATTTGTCCATCCTTTCCAAATGCCTTGTTCACATAATGAATTATTATGCCATAAAGTTGAGAAAGTTCCGTTAACAGCTTGAATTTCTTGTATAATTTTTTGAACAGCATGGATAGCTTCTTCTGGAGAATATTGTTGATATACATTTAGGGTAACATCCATGACTTGAAAAGGAACAATTCTTAGGTTCGTCATAATCTCTTTTTCTAAGTCATACCATAGAAATGCATTCGCAATGCCTGCACGAAAACCGATGGTTTCTGCATAGCCCATAGTGTAATCATGCGTGATACCCAGTTGGATTAAATTACGATAGGTACGAGGTAAAGTCATTTTTAGAAAATGCTGACGACTCGCCGTAATCGGTTTTTGAATCACTTTTTCTAAGTCTGTCTTTTCTTTTTG
Source organism: uncultured Saprospiraceae bacterium (assembly GCA_964385675.1). Lineage (GTDB taxonomy): Bacteria > Bacteroidota > Bacteroidia > Chitinophagales > Saprospiraceae > CAYLSF01. The sequence continues at coordinate 8,036 of CAYLSF010000038.1, read as the reverse complement.
TACAATATCTACATGTTGATTAGATTGATAGGAGGGATGAATGTTAACCGTATATTGTTCACTTACCTTTTGAATTAAGGCTTGAAAGGACTTATTATGAATAGATATATTTTTATCGTATTGACCATACTCTCCAACTAAGAAAAAGAAAATTGGCGAAAGGTTGTATGCCGAATGTAATTGATAAATTTGCTCAAAAGTAAAATAGTGATCTTTTTTCAATGAAAAGTGTACCTGTAAGCGATCTTTTAGCGTCTTTATATTGAATTGAATGAGTTCTTTTCCTATTGCACCTAATGTTCGCCACCATCCTTTGTTGAGATATGCCCAAGCATAATCTATATCAAAAGTGGGAACAAATTGATAGGAAGAAGATTTAAATACTAGATTAGGATATTGTTGTTGTAACACTTCTTTTAACTGATTGACCCAAATATTGACAATCGGTAAATGAATAAAGTCGTATTGGTATGCTAAACTATTTTTATACTCAAATCGACCATGTTCGTCTTTTTGCTCGGATAAATATTCTTCATATCGACTAACGAGATAGAAAACGGCTGCAAAAATATCATAAGGTAAAGCGGCATTTTTGTTGCGGTGCATGAATAGCGTTGGATAATTCTTAAAATGAGTAATATTCAGTTCTTGTGGTTTTATTTCATTTTCAAACAATAAAGCTATAGATTGTATAAATAAATGCTGCTCAAAAGGTTGGTAACCGTAAATTAAAATACTTTTTTTATGATATATAGTTGTCTCTTTTTCAATATTTATAGTATATTCGACACTTAGAAGTTCATTAAATATTAATTTAAAAATATAATCAATTCTTGGAGTAATAATTGGTACTATAACATGTAACATAATTTTTTAAATTATAGAATGTAAAGATACTTGATACACATATATTGTAGAATTATATCGCTGAATGGCAATGTAATTTCTTCCAAAATTAAAACCAATCACTTATCTTGTCACATTATTTCAATTAGATTCTTCTGTTAGAAAGTTTAAATTACTAACTATAGTTGATAGATATAGATATTTTTTGAATGATTGATTAATTATTTTCTCAACTGATAACAAATATAGATAAATCAAAAAACATGAAGGAAGGCGATAACAAAGCATCCATGGGTTTAAGTGAATTAAGTACCATTAGAAACATTTTGATGGGTCAGCAAATGGCTCAATATGATGATACATTTTCTTCTATTCACAACAAGATAGATACCGCAGATAAGACACTCAATGACAGAATTACGACGACGACGAATGATTTGAATAGTAAAATTGACCAATCTAATCTAGATTTAAATACTAAAATCAACCAGTTACAAGAGTCTGTCAATCAAAGATTTGCTGCATTAGAAAAAGATATGAACGATAGATTTGATAGATTAGAAAAACTATTATTAGAAAAATCTCAGGAATTAGACACTAAAATAGATACGGTCAGTACGACAGATAAAGCAGCATTGGGTCAAATGTTAACAACTATTGGGCAGCGTCTGATAGGAGATGAGGTCAAAAGCTAATAGCTATAGATTTATTAAACAGGTAAATGCCGTTTATAAGATTAAAACTTATTGTAAAAAGACTTGATAACTTATTGATACCTAAGGTAAAATAAAGGATTATGGCTACAGATGTACCAAATCAAACCAATGATGAAAGCGCGTTACTTGGGCAAATCAAAAAGATTTTGTTGAATGATGATCGAGAAAAACTAGATCACATTGAGCAAACACTGGACCAGCCTAAGTTATTGGAGCAAAAAATGCGTCCCGTATTGCAAGATCAACTACAATATGTGAAAGACCATTTTCCGCAAGAGTTTGGTGCTATTGTAGATGATGCAATTGAAGCAAAACTAGAGGATTCAAAAGAACAATTGTTAGATGTCATTTACCCTGTCTTAGGGCAAATGATTAAAAAGTATATCAATCAACAATTTCAATTGCTGAAAGATCGGATTGATAGTCAAATGCGTTCTACTTTTTCGAAGCAAGGCATGTTTCGTTTATTTAGAGCAAGATTGATGGGCGTAAAGTCAAGTGATATTATTTTACAAGATGTAGATAAAGCTCAAATCAATCAAATTTATATCGTCATGCAAGATTCTGGTCTGCTTGCTGGGGAATATACCGTTACACCTGTAGCCGATCAAGATATTATGGTTGGGATGTTGACCGCTATTAAATCTTTTGCTCAAGATACTTTGGGAGCGAATCCAGAAGCGTTGGATACCATCAATTATGAGCAAGGATATAAAATCATGTTGCATAATTTTAATAATTATTATGCTGCAATAATATTGAATGGTTCATTGGGAGCGTATGAAAAATTGTCGATAAGTTATTGGAATTTGCACAATTAGAAATGAACATTGACTTATCCGTAATTAATACACCTACGCACGAGTATGTTTCACAAAAATTAGAAGCATATTTCAAAGATTTTGATCTGACGCCAATAAATTAATAATTTCGTGTGCTTTAGACTGCCTTTTATATAAATAAAAAATAACCATAAATGATTAGTAAAAAAGTAATCCTTACGGGGAGTTTTGGAGTAGGAAAAACCTCGCTCTTTAATCAATTTGTACATAATAAATTTAGTGATAAATATTTAACGACAATAGGAGTAAAAGTCAGTAAAAAAGTGATTCAGGTTGAAGGGGAAGAGTTATCTATTTTACTTTGGGATATTGCTGGAGAAGTATCACAAGATAAAGTCCCTCATTCTTACTTTTTGGGGGCTTATGGTGTTATTTATGTATTTGATCTGACTCGTCCTACAACCTACAAGAATATAGTAGAGGATATTGCATATTTGAAAAAAATATTGTCAAAAAATAAACTGAACGTTACGGTCAAAATAGTAGGTAATAAAAAAGACTTAGTAACGGATGAGCAAGTAGCATCTATTACAGCCTCATTAGGCGTAGATTGTGATATTGTAACGAGTGCTAAAACAGGAGAAAATGTCGAAAAATTGTTCCATGAATTAGGAGCAGAACTAATAGCGAGCTAGAGAAAAAGACTTGATGATTGACATAAATGCACTAAAGCAAAAACGACTTAAAGGCTTCAACCAAATCCTATTAATACAAGAGGATGGGATGCTAGCCCAAAGTTGTGATGCGATTTTTGCTACTACTCCACTCAAAGAAATCCCTATTTACCAATGGTTTCCGTTTATAGAAAGTATTTTTCATGTTGTAAAAGACCGTAAAATTGATGAACCAGATCTAGTCTTTCCTCGTGTGGAACATCCTGCTTCATTTTTAAAAGGGTACTATGATTTTATATTTTCAAAAATTGAGGATAACGGTAAGCACTACATTCTATGGTCAATCTTTGATTTTACTGCACTATATAAAAACTTAATTCAATTTCAGCAACAAAGAAATCAATTAGAGATAGATAGACAGTTTCAACAGATTAGTTTAAATGATATGATTTCTAAATTGGGGAAAAATGTAATAAAGGAATCAAGTATATATGTACATCGCCAAAATATGTCAGCCGCATTAAATGAAATTTTTGAACATCTTCCAAATTTTTCTTCTGCCTTTAAACCTCCGCATAAAGCCGATTTTACTACGCTACAGGGAGAAGTAATTTTTTTTAAACAAATTATATTTAATATACTTAAAACAATCTTACCACACACACTTGAAGAAGAAATTTCTATTCAATACCAAGTTACTAAATCTACAAATCAACTCCGTTTGCTCAATATCAATATTATAGAGAAACGTTCAAAAAGCACGTTACATCAATTCAAAAAATGGTTTGATGCCCCTAATGATTTAGCTCAAGTGCCAACTGCATATGTTAGTGTTATTAAAAATCTATTTTTAATAAATACATTTTTGATACAAAATGGAGGCAAACTTAATATTATACTTTCCGCTCCCTCAGTCGTTAAATTTTCCATCCATTTTCCTTTTCAAATAGCCATATTAAAATGATTGAAGTATTTTATAACGTAAAAATTATAGCATTTAATCATAAATCTATCTAGTTATCAATTCTTACAGGGTAAGCAAAATATTTTTTATCTACTAAAAGTCCTATATTTTTCATACTTTCGATCTAATTTTGATATAAGATTAGACTCAGTAATATTTCTAATAATTCTTAATATCAATCTACTATATTGAATTATATTATAAAATAGAGATTGAAAAACCGAATTGGAAGGTATGTCAAAAATAAGAGCAGCTATAACAGGAGTACATGGTTGGGTACCAGATACTATTCTAACCAATGCAGACCTAGAAAAAATGGTAGATACAAATGACGAATGGATAGTCACTAGAACAGGTATCAAACAGCGTCATATTTTAAAAGAAGAAGGCAAAGGCACCTCCTATCTCGCCGTAAAAGCTATCCAACAACTACTGGAAAAAACCAATACGAATCCACTCGACATTGATTTTATTTTATGTGCTACAGTAACACCTGATATGCAGTTTCCTGCTACTGCAAATATAATTGGGCATGCTATTGGTGCCGATAATGCGTTTGGATATGATTTAAATGCGGCTTGTTCGGGATTTTTATATGCGGTGACAACTGCGGCTAAATTTATAGAATCAGGAAGCCATAAAAAGATATTGGTTGTAGGGGCAGATAAAATGTCAACCATCATTGATTATGAAGATAGGGCAACTTGTATCATTTTTGGAGATGCTGGAGCTGCTGTATTAATGGAACCTACCGAAGATGGTATGGGATTTCAAGATGCTATATTGAAAAGTGATGGTTCGGGGGAAATGTATTTGCACCAAAAAGCAGGAGGCTCTCGAAAGCCGGCTACACACGAGACAATTGATAACAGAGAGCACTATATTTATCAGGAGGGGCGTCCTGTTTTCAAAGCAGCCGTAAGTAATATGTCAAAGACGGTAGCAGAAGTCATGGAACGGAATGGTATTACCAAAGAATCTTTAAATTGGCTTGTTCCACATCAAGCAAACAAACGAATTATAGAAGGAGTAGGCAAGGCACTCAAACTTTCCAATGATAAAGTAATGATGAATATAGCAGACTATGGAAACACCACTAATGCTACGATTCCTCTATGCCTTTGGGAATACGAAAACCAATTAAAAAAAGGGGATGATGTGATTTTAACAGCCTTTGGAGGTGGTTTTACGTGGGGAGCTGTATATTTAAAATGGGCTTACACATCTGAAAATTAGGGTTTTAGCATAAAATAATTTCTTTTTTTTACGAATCTTCAAAGGATATTATCAATACAGTTATATCTTTGCACCGCTTTTTTGCCAAATGAATTAAGTTAAGTGATAAACATTTAGCTAATTTGTTTGATTTTATTTGACAATTAAATCAATATAATAATGGCAACGACCTCTGATATTAGAAATGGTTTATGTATCGAACATAATAATGATACCTATACCATTGTATCTTTTCAGCACGTAAAACCAGGAAAAGGAAATGCTTTTGTGCGAACTAAATTAAAGAGTTTGACGAGTGGTAAGGTAGTAGATTATACTTTTCCTGCTGGACATAAAATTAAAGATATTCGGGTAGAACGTAGAAAGTATCAGTACCTCTACAATGATGATATGGGGCATCACTTTATGGATGCCGATACGTATGAGCAAGTCACATTACAAGAAGCAATGATTCCGAATGTAGGCTTACTGAAAGAAGGAAACAATGTAGAGGTGTTGATAGATGCCGTTAAGGAAGTACCGTTGTTATGTGAAATGCCTCAATACGTGACTTTAGAGGTGGTTTATACAGAACCTGGGGTGAAAGGAGATACCGCTACAAATGCTTCTAAACCAGCTAAATTAGAAACTGGAACAGAAATTAAAGTGCCATTATTTATTAATGAAGGAGATGTTATCAAGATTGATACTCGTAATAATGCCTATGTTGAACGTGTAAAAAAATAACCTATGAATTTTAAAGAAATTCAAAAATTAATTGAATTAGTTAGCAAGACAGGAATTACCGAGTTCTCACTAGAAGATGATGGATTCAAACTGTCTATTTCTAACAAGCAGGAGGTTGCAGAAAATGCAGCAGCACCGCAGATTATACCAATTCAAACGCCTATGCCAATGGCTGCACCTCAGCAGTTTGCACAACCTGCTGCACCTCAAGTAGCTCAGCCTGTGGCACCTGTAGCAAGTACACCTACAGCTACTCCTGAAGCTCCTACAAAGAGCAATTTAATCCCTATTAAGTCACCGATAGTTGGAACATTCTACCGTTCTGGGGGACCAGATCAACCTCCTTTTGTAAAAGAAGGAGATAGAATAGATCCTAAGTCTGTGGTATGTATAGTGGAAGCCATGAAGTTGTTCAACGAAATAGAAGCAGAAGTTTCGGGAACTATCGTAGAGGTATTGATTAAAGACAAAACGCCTGTTGAGTTTGATCAGCCTTTATTTATGGTCGATCCTAATGGATAACATATCCATTCTTTTAGTGCTTTTAGAGCAACAATTATTAACTACTTTATCTTTTCTTAAATTGACGTCATAAGCTATTAAAACCTTTAATGACAATTATGGGATGGCTTACGGTGTCAACTTAAAAGTAAGTTCATGTTCAAAAAAATACTCATTGCTAATAGAGGAGAAATTGCGTTACGTGTTATTCGTACTTGTAAGGAAATGGGTATCAAAACGGTTGCCGTTTACTCTACTGCAGATAGAGAAAGCCTACATGTTAGGTTTGCAGATGAAGCCGTTTGTATAGGACCTCCTCAGTCCAGTCAATCCTACCTAAGTGTACCAGCCATCATGGCTGCCGTAGAAATAACTAACGCTGATGCGATTCATCCAGGATATGGATTTTTATCTGAAAATGGTGACTTTGCCGAAGTCTGTGCAGAGTATGGTGTTAAATTTATCGGACCGACATCATACATGATTCGTCAAATGGGAGATAAAATTACGGCTAAGGAAACTATGATAAAAGCCAAAGTTCCTTGTATTCCAGGGTCTGATGGTTTATTGAAAAGTGTAAAGCACGGATTAGAATTAGCAGAGGAAATTGGTTATCCTGTAATCCTAAAAGCTACCGCAGGTGGTGGTGGTAAAGGAATGCGTATCGTATGGAAACCCGAAGAGTTTGAGAAAAATTGGAATTTAGCAAAAAATGAAGCAAGGGCCTCATTTTCTAATGATGGCATCTATATGGAGAAATTCATTGAAGAACCTCGACATATAGAATTCCAAATTGCAGGGGATCAGTATGGTAATGTTTGTCATTTATCCGAAAGAGATTGCTCTATTCAACGTCGTCATCAAAAATTGGTAGAAGAAACGCCTTCTCCATTTATGACTGATGAATTAAGAGAGAGAATGGGAGAAGCTGCCATTCGAGCAGGGGAAGCAATCAATTATGAAGGTGTAGGTACGGTAGAATTCCTAGTAGATAAATACCGTAATTTCTACTTCATGGAAATGAACACCCGTATTCAAGTAGAGCATCCTGTAACAGAAGAGGTGATTGATTTTGACTTGATTAAAGAGCAGATTCGCATTGCAGCAGGAGAAAAACTTTCAGGGGAAAATTACTTTCCAATGATGCACGCTATAGAATGTAGAATTAATGCGGAAGATGTCTTTAAGAATTTTAGACCTTCAGCAGGTAAGATCCAGTCTTTCCATAGTCCGAAAGGGCAAGGGGTACGAGTGGATACACATGTGTATGCCGGATATACCATTCCTCCATTCTATGATTCCATGATTGCCAAACTAATTTGTAGAGCTAAGACTCGGAAGGAATGTATAGAAAAAATGAAGCGTGCCTTAGACGAGTTTATCGTAGAAGGAATTCATACAACAGTACCCTTTCATCAGCGACTAATGCGAGATGAGGGTTTTATTACTGGTAATTTCCACACTGGATTCCTAAATAATTTTGACTTATCAGAATAGCATTATTTGCTACTTAAAGTCTCTTTTTACTAAAAACCTTCTTTGAAAAATATTCAAAGGAGGTTTTTTAGTTTAAATGTCAAAATATTATATT
>CAYLSF010000037.1:0-17088 GCA_964385675.1 uncultured Saprospiraceae bacterium | reverse complement strand
ATGGTAAAATCCTTACAGATGAATCTACTGGACATTTTAAAAATAATTATATAAAATACTGAATAAAAACATCATAATCATGGAAAATCAAGATTTAAAATTTGAGACCTTACAATTACATGCTGGTCAACCGCATGATCCTGCTACTAACGCACTAGCCGTTCCAATTTATCAGACGACTTCTTATCAATTTAATGATTCCGCACATGCTGCGAATTTATTTGGATTAAAAGAGTTTGGAAATATCTACACTCGTATCATGAATCCGACGTGTGATGTGTTGGAAAAAAGAATTGCAGCTTTAGAAGGCGGTGTAGCTGCTTTAGCTGTTGCAGCAGGTCAATCTGCACAATTTATCGCTTTGACGAATATCGTGGAAACAGGTCAAAATATCGTTTCTACGTCTTATTTGTATGGTGGTACATACAATCAATTCAAGGTAGCTTTCAAGCGATTAGGTATCAATGTGAAATTTGTAGATGGAGATAAAGCAGAAGATTTTGAAAAGTTAATTGACGAAAATACAAGAGCGTTATATGTAGAAACCATTGGTAATCCACGCTTTAATGTGCCTGATTTTGAAGCGATTGCAGCAGTTGCAGAAAAGCATGGTATTCCATTAGTAGTCGATAATACTTTTGGGGCAGCAGGTTATTTATTCCGTCCGATTGAGCATGGAGCAAGTGTCGTTGTCGCTTCTTGTACAAAATGGATTGGCGGACACGGTACAAGTATCGGTGGTATCATCGTGGATTCTGGTAAATTCAATTGGGGCAATGGCAAATTCCCTCAATTTACTGAGCCATCTGAGGGGTATCATGGTTTAAAATTCTGGGAGGTATTTGGTGCAGACGGTCCTTTCGGAAATATCGCTTTTATCATCCGAGCAAGAGTAGAAGGATTAAGGGATTATGGAAACGCCATGGCACCGTTCAATGCCTTCTTATTCTTACAAGGTTTAGAAACACTTTCTTTACGGGTAGAACGCACCGTTCAAAATGCGTTAGCGATAGCAGAATGGCTGGAAGCTAGAGACGATATTGAATATGTCAATTACCCTGGCCTGAAAAGTAGTCCTTACCATGATTTAGCGAATAAATATTTAAAACGTGGTTACGGTGGTGTATTGACTTTTAAGGTTAGCAAAGAAAGTGCAGATAAAATTGCCAATAATGTAAAAATCATCCGTCACGTAGCGAATATTGGAGACGCCAAAACTTTGATTATTCACCCGTCTTCTACGACACACGAGCAATTGAGTTTAGAAGAACAAGCACGTTCAGGTGTAGAGCCAGGGTTATTGAGATTATCTGTTGGTTTTGAGCATATTGATGATATTAAAGCAGATTTAGAACAAGCTTTTGCTGCGGCGAAGGCGTAGGGAATAATTGTTGAATTGTTATCGCCTATCGGCTCATTGTTATAATTGTTGTTGAATAAACAATTTAGCAATAAGCGAAGCGATAACAATTTAACCATTAAGCGAAGCGATTTTAACATGAAAAAGCATATCCTAAAATATAATCAACCCTTTGCCTTAGAAAAAGGCGGGGAACTACCTTATCTAGAAATTACTTATCACACCGCTGGAACATTTAATCCTACTAAAAATAATGTGATATGGGTCTGTCATGCACTAACGGCAAATTCAGATGTATTTGATTGGTGGGAAGGATTATTTGGAGCAGAAGACCTATTTAATCCACAAGACCATTTTATCGTTTGTGCTAATGTGCTATCCTCTTGTTATGGAACATCTGGGCCTTTACAGATGGCTGATACGGCAAAATATCACAACTTTCCAGAAGTGACGATTAGAGATATGGTAAACGCTCATGAGATTTTGAGAAAGCATTTAGGTATCTCTAAAATACATACCATCATAGGTGGCTCACTAGGCGGTCAACAAACCTTAGAATGGACTATACAACAACCACAGCTATTTGATAATCTAATTGCTTTAGCGACTAATGCGTATCATTCTCCGTGGGGCATTGCCTTCAATGAATCGCAACGGATGGCAATAGAAGTTGATCCAACTTGGAAATTAAATCATCCTGAAGCAGGAATTAACGGCATGAAAACGGCTCGTTCTGTCGCCTTGATTTCTTACAGAGCTTATCATACTTATGGCAACTCACAGCACGAAACCGATGTCAATAAAACAGAAGCCTTTAAAGCCTCGTCCTATCAACGCTATCAAGGCGAAAAACTAGCCCGTCGTTTTAATGCCTTTTCTTACTATCGACTTTCTCAAGCCATGGATTCCCATAATTTGGGACGACACCGAGGCTCCATAGAGGAAGCATTAGCTAAAATCAAAGCACAGACCTTAGTCATCGGCATCAGTTCAGACGGACTTTTCCCTGTCAATGAGCAACAGTATTTAGCTCAACATATCGAAGAGGCTTACTACACAGAGATAGACTCTTATTATGGACATGATGGATTTTTAGTGGAGACAGAAAAGCTAACGACCGTTATCAAGGCATTTTATGATAAGTGTCAAAAAAAAAGTTTAGTGCTTGAATAAGAGGGGACACAGAGTGCACTGAGGAGCCTGTCCTCAACTAGATTGGGGAACACAAAGCACACAAAGTATTTTATATTAAAGATTTGCTTCATTGTATAAGGTGATAGAGTAAAACCGTCCACCGTTTGCCGTCTACCGTTCACCGTGTAACCAATGAAGCCCTGAAATAAAAAGCTATGAAAAAATTAAAAATAGGATTATTTGGTTTTGGATGCGTGGGAGAAGGGTTGTATGATGTCATTCATAAAACCAAAGGAATTGATGCAGAGATTGTAAAAATATGCGTTAAATCCCCTGACAAACCTCGCTCCATTGATAAACAACATTTCACCTTTGATAAAAATGAGTTACTTCAACATCCTGATATTAACGTCATCGTAGAGTTGATAGATGATGCTGAAGCTGCTTATGATATCGTAACGACCGCTTTAAAAAATGGAAAAGCGGTAGTATCGGCTAATAAAAAATTAATTGCCAATCACTTTGAGGAATTATTTGCTTTACAACGGGAATACAATGTTCCGTTCCTTTATGAAGCATCTGTTTGTGGAGCGATTCCAATCATCCGTAATTTAGAAGAGTATTACAATAGTGATTTTGTAGATTCTATTGAGACAATCTGCAATGGTACAACCAACTACATTCTCACTAAAACAATACAAGAAAAACGAACCTATAACGAAGTGCTAAGAGAGGCACAAAAGTTAGGGTTTGCAGAAACTGACCCGACTTTAGATGTACAAGGGTTTGACTCTAAATACAAATTAGTCATCTTGACCGCTCATACCTTTGGTAAATTTGTAAAGCCCGAAAAAGTCTTAAATTATGGTATTCAATATCTTAATCTAGCAGACACACAGTTTGCTCAAAAACAAGGGTATAGTATCAAATTATTAGCGAAAGCGACTCGCCAAAATGGACATGTAACGGCTTATGTAGCACCGCATTTTGTAAAAGCCGATAATCAATTTTATAATGTCCATAATGAGTATAATGCGGTACAATTAGGGGCTTTATTTGCTGAAAAGCAGTTTTTTGTAGGCAAAGGAGCAGGTAGTCACCCTACAGCTTCTGCCGTTTTATCAGACATTGCGGCTTTGACTTATAATTATAAATATGAGTATAAAAAAGCCAATTTAAACGACAGTATTGATTTTAATCCCAATGCTTTACGAAAGGTCTATGTTCGCTATACTTCGCCCTCTGCTATTGCGGATTTAAACTTTAGCAATATTCACCAAAAGCACGAGAGTCATGAGTTTAATTATATTATTGGCTCTATTTCAATAGCGAATCTACTCGCAGCAAATCTAAATGAACGAGAAGATGTTTTTATGTGCTTTTTTGATTAAAATTTCTTGATACAATATTAGTAATAAGCCGCAAATTGGGATTTAGAATTTGAATTTTGGAATTTGCGGCTTGTCCGTTTAGAAAGGGCTTTTCCAATTTTTCTTTTTCATAATCGCCTTGACTTGCTCATAATTAATTGGAGCATAATCATGGCAATCTACCCCTACATCAAATGCTCGTTGCGTCGGGTCATCAGGTAATGTACCATGCGAATGACCATATAAATGATAAGTGCCGTGATGACTGCCATTCCATACTTTCATCGCATAATGAAACAACATAACATATTGCTTCCCTCTATAGCCATTTTTATCGGGCATCGCCAATTCATAATAATCTTTAATCCACTCAAATCGATCTTTACAAGCTAAAGCCGAATCTTCATGATTTCCTTTTATCAAATAAATTTTACCATTCAATCGCCAAAGGATTTCTCGTAATCTTCCTGGTGAACATAAAGCGAAATCTCCTAAATGATAAACTTCATCATCGGGTTGTACCTTTTCATTCCATTTCAAAATCAAATGCTCGTCCATTTCCGTTGTGGTTTTAAATGGACGCTTTGTATATTTTAGAATATTTTTATGTCCAAAATGCGTATCTGCTGTAAACCAAATCATTTCTTTTAATTTTTGACCGTCAACTTTTGACAATCGGATTTTATAATAAATACTGGATTTTTAAACCTCAGAAAAGCCGATAAACGGCGTAAGTCTTGAAAATTTTGAAAATTCATCATAGCTATCACCAATCCCTAGAGTCCTTACACCACTCTTATGAGTCCATATCGGTTGATTAACTCATATTATCATTTTTTCATTCCTATGCTACCCAAATAAATAAAAAGAGTAGGTAGATTTTTATCCTCTAACAATAAAGTCACTAGTCAATTTCACAAATATCAAGCACATATTAAAATGGTGAACCCACGTCTTTCTTATAAATAACTCCCCTTAAAGGCAACATTCAATTAAAATAATACGATTAGTAATTATCAAACACAAGAACAAGGAATAAACAAACATTTTAACAAAAACACTTTTAAACTATGAATCAAACACCATTGAAAACAGCCGCTTTATTGATTTGTCTTGCCCTGAGTTCGATGCTCACAGGACAAGCAAATGTTATTAAATGGAATCCTTTCAATTTAATAGTAGGGCAAACGACGGTAAGTTATGAAAGAGTTATTAATGAGCAATTTTCAGCAAATGTTGCAGCCAATTTTATTTCGTGGGATAATACTAGAGCGATTGATATTTCTAGTTTAGATTTCGGAATAAATGAGATTAATGTCAATGCAGATTTATCAGGAATTGGATTTACACCCGAAGTAAGGTATTATCCAATTGCCTCTCAAACAGCCCCCGAAGGCTTTTATATAGCACCTTATCTAAATCTTACTTTCGCAGATTTCACACTAGATGGTATAGAAGGAAATTTAACAGCAAATGGGAAAATTGATATTAATTTGATAGCAGCAGGTGGTATTGTAGGGTATCAATTTATTTCTAGTAAAGGAATTACATTAGACCTATTTGCAGGAATTGGTGCTACTTTTTTTGATATAGAAAATGTAGGAATTACCGTAACCGATACGGATTCAAATGAAACAAGAGATATAGAATCTCCAATTGATTTGAATTTTATCGCTCCTGTCATACCTAGATTTGGGGTATCTATTGGATATGCTTTTTAAACCATTCAATTTTCAAACTTGCCTTTGTCGGCAGACAAGTCACAATTTCTGAATCAAAGAGTTCGGAAATTGTGACTTGTGTTTTGGAAATTGTAATTTGTAGCTTTTACAGTTCTTCCCTCCAAATAGGGCGAGTCAAACAAGTAGGACCTCCGCCTCCTTTCACACTGATTTCTTGCCCTTCATATTCCAATACCGTACATCCTGCGGCTTCTAATCTAGCTTTTGTAATTGGATTTCCTTTCACCATAATACATTTACTAGGTGCAATCGCCAAAATATTACACCCCATAGATTCAAACTCTTCGTCAGGTACTTCTATCAATTCATACCCTCGTTCCAAAAGTAAATTTCTAAAGCGGACAGGCATCAAAGGGGAATAAACGACTGCTTTATTGGAATCGACAGGACTTAAAATAGACATCAAGTGAAAAACATCACTTTGTCCCTTGTAATGAGGCAAATCCACTTGAATCACCTCAACACCATGGGGATTCAGTAAGGCTTTGAGTTGCGAAAATCCTTCATCATTTGTGCGATAACCGTGAGCAACTGCCAATGTATTTTTATCTAACCATGCCACATCCCCACCCTCAATTTTCCCAGGAGTTGTAATTATCCCTAGTATATTTAAGCCACTTTTCTGATAAGCTACCTGACACGCTACAGGTTCAGGTGTCCGTAAATCCTTACCCATATTACATAAGATAACACCAAAATCCGTAACAATAGAAGCGTCCCTACAATATATGGAATCCATTGTAACAGCGTCATCTTTCGGAAAGTAAGATACCTTTGTGCCTTCACTTTTCAAGAGGGCTTCAAAAGTTTGATACTCTTTTAATGCAATTTGGAAATTAGGTCGTTCTAAAAAATTTAAATCTTCCCATTGTCTATCCACAAGGGCTTGATTAACAAAAGCAGCTTCTACCGTTTTGATAAAAACTTCTTTTAAATGACCATATTCTGAATGTGCCGTTATCATTGTTGATTACTAATTTTCATAAAAATATAAATCGGTAAACCCATCATCAGTAAGATAAAGCCCCAAAATACAACTTCTGCCCCTGAACCAACGACGGCCCAAATGGAAAAGGCAAAAGCTATAAATCCAGTAACCCAAAACCATTTCTCACCCTTTTGATGAGCGATTAAAATATGCGTAGCAGAAGAAAAAAGATAGGGGACTAGTACAGCTAACGTACTCAGTAGAATAATAAAATTGAACGCTTGAACTAATCCTTTTGAAAAATTCAGCATCATGATAATGGAGACAATAACGCTAGATGTAATGATCCCTATAGCAGGACTCCCATTATTGTTCATTCGCCCAAATAAGGTTGGAAACATTTTATCTTTTGCAGCCGACATCGGAATTTGCCCCTGCATCAATATCCAACCATTTAATGCCCCAAAGGTAGAAATGACTGCACCTAACGCCACTAAATAACGAGCATTATCACTCCAAATTAAGGCAGCAGCGTCTGCAAATGGTGCTTCTGAGTTTTGTAGTGTTTCTGGAGGAATAATCCCCATCAATACCACAGAACTTAAAATATAAATTACGATAGCAACCAATGTACCGATAAGGGTAGAAGTGGGCACCGTTTGTTTGGCATTTTTGACTTCTTCGGCAGGAATCGTTGCCGATTCTAGCCCTAAAAAAGCAAAAAACGTTAAAGTTGCCGTTTCCATAATCGCTTGATAATTGCTTTTTCCACTAAGGTTGAACGGTGTGAAATTTGACCAATCAATATAAAATACCCCAATTACAGAAATCAAGATAAGTGGGATTATTTTTAAAATAGTGGTAACGATTTGAAAATTTCCAGCCATTCGTATGCCTCTTGTATTTACCCATGTCAAGAACCAAATTGCAGATAATCCAACTAATATAGATAGTCCATTAGAAGTTACTAATATTGGAAAGAAAATCTTTAGATACCCCAACATCGCAATAGCTATAGCTGCATTGGTAGCACAAATAGAAATCCAATACCCCCATGCCACTAAAAAACCAGCAAACTCCCCAAATCCTTCTCTCGCATATACATAAGGCCCACCAGATTTTGTATTTTGTTTAGATAATTGAGCAAACATTCTAGCTAAAACCAATGCCCCTAAAGAAGAAAATATCCAACCTAAAATACTTATACCACCGTAAAATGCTAACGTGGCCGGTAAAAGGAAAATCCCAGAACCTATCATATTACCCAATACTAGAGAAATAGAACCCAATTGACCCAACTTACGATTATCTGTATTTTTCACGAGGATATTTTATATAAGAAAAACGAACTTTGTGATTTGTGATTTGTGATTTGTGATTTGTGATTTGTGATTTGTGATTTGTGATTTCTAAAAAGTATGCCAATATGCCCAAGCAAAAAACAGAACTTGAATTGGTAACCGTAGCCATAGCATCCAAATTGGAATTTTCATACCTGCACCCTTTGACGTTAAATGATAAATATTTGCAGGTGTTACCGCTACCAATAATGCAATAATTCCCCATGCAGCCCAAGTAGATACAGCAGGTATCCAAAGTAAAATACCTAATGCAATTTCAACTACGCCCACTATGGTGTTCACTAAGTCGGGATTTGGTACATAAGGTGGTGTAATACGTTTATAAAATCGGGGATGGCGAAAATGATTATATCCTGCAAAAATGTAGAATACTCCCATAAGGATAAGGCTGATAGTCTTGATGGTCATGATGATATAATTTTAACATGTAATACTAACGAAGGTACTAAAAATTTTGGGGTAGAAAAGTAGCATAAAAAAAACAGGGCTTTCAGAACATCTAAAAACCCTGTTTTGCTACAATTAAAATGAAACTATCTTACTTTATCCACATTTAAAACGCTCACCCTAGCCCTATTGCTGCTAGCGTAATAAAGCTTTTTAAAATTTATTGAAATAAAGAGATAGTGTAAAAAAGATATATCGGGATTGTATATAATTATTTAAGATTAACTTTGGTAATCTTTCAAATTTAAACTGTTGAGCAAAGCTTTTTGACTAAGATTCATAGCCATTCTTAATATTTTTTAAAGACAAAAGAGTTTATCCAAACAATTATCAACGCTCAACTCCTGCAAATTGATTAAGAAGCTCAATGGTGTGATCAAAGCTACGAATAACCGTAGCATTATCTGGACATTTGATAGGTTGAGCTAACACTTGATAGCCCGACAATAAAATATGAGATTCAGGAAAATGGAAAGATAAATTATCAATATAACTCTGTACAGGTTCTTTGGAGAAGCTTCCAGATATCATTGTACAAATATACTCTGGTTTATGAACTTGATAGACGGCCTTTAAGTCCATAAAAGGTATATTTTGCCCCAAATAAATAACTTTGTTACCGCGTTCCCTTATTAAGTATGTTAAAAATAACAGGCTTAACTCATTGATTTCTCCTTCGGGTAAAAAGACCAAATATTTAGGAGCGTCACTATCCGTAACGAAAGGAACTTTATCAATAGCAACAATAATTTTTTGACGAATCAAACAGCTAATGAAATGCTCTTGTGCAGGGTTAATAGAACCTGTCAACCAAAGTACACTTAACTTTTCTAAGAAGGGATTAATGATTTCAATCATGGTTTTTTCAAACCCTAATTGATCAATATTTGTCGATATGATTTTATCAAACTTATACTCATCCATTTCAATCATTGAAATGGTAAGGGCATCTAATTGTGTGGTATTTTCAAAACTAACTTCAGAAAGTTCTGCCACTTTAACCGCAATTTCCTGTTCGCCCATTTTAGCGATTTTAGAAATCTTAGTGCCAT
The DNA here is from genome assembly GCA_964385675.1 of uncultured Saprospiraceae bacterium. Taxonomy (GTDB): domain Bacteria; phylum Bacteroidota; class Bacteroidia; order Chitinophagales; family Saprospiraceae; genus CAYLSF01. The sequence goes on along the minus strand of CAYLSF010000037.1, from coordinate 7,694 downwards.
TCTTGTTCAATAAAGCTACATTCAAAAGATATTTGAGATCATTGTCATCATAATATCTAATGTTCGTACGAGTACGCTTAGGCATTACGATTTGGTAACGCTGTTCCCAAATACGAATTGTATGCGCCTTAATACCCGTTAATTTCTCTAAATCTTTGATTGAATAAATTGCCACCTCTTGCGACTTTAAATAAGTAAAAAATTATGGAGATTGGAGAATTTTAATAGTTGAATATTATTGATACATTTAAGTGATTCTTCTGCCAACATCCATCATCATATTAAATTAAATTGCCCTTTATTAGTTACTTCCTTTTTCATCCCACGTTGTTTAAATATGAGATGTGTGTTCAACAGCAGAATAGATAAAAGGTTTAACTTGGTTTAGACTTTCCCGAAAAATACTTTGTCCATTTTTTAGGAGAGTTAGTACAAATGTAAGCATATTTTTATAGAATTTGGCACGCTTTTCAAATCACAAATCACAAATCTCAAATCTCAAATCTCAAATCTCAAATCACAATTTCAATTCATGAAATATTAACATCCCCCCTCCTCCTTGATTTTGAGTTAATACAAAAGTAAAATATAGATCATCCGTTGCAGGAATGGTTATTGAACGGTGGACACTACCTTTGTCAACCAACAAAATTAATTACCATGAAGCGACAGATTCAGAATTGGTTATTCCGTCAGATACACACCAATAATTTAATCTATAATACTTGCTGGGAAGACCCTCGCTGTGATCGTGAGTTATTACAATTTGATCATCAAAGTGAAATAGTCATGATCACAAGTGCGGGTTGCAATGCCTTATCTTACCTATTAGACAATCCCAAACAAATCCATTGTGTGGATATGAACCCGCGCCAAAATGCACTCCTAGAACTCAAAAAAGCATTTTATCAAGCTGGAGATTATGATACTTTTTTTGAATGTTTGGGAACAGGAAAGACGTATAACATAAAACCATTTTACCAAAATCAACTCCGTCAACACCTTCCTGAATTTGCCCAAAAATATTGGGACAAACACACGCATTATTTTAGTGGTAAAGGATTGCGTAAATCTTTCTATTTTCATGGCACATCTGGTTTTTTAGCGTGGTCTATTGGCCTATATTTTAAGGCAAAAAAGCAATTGAAAGCAACCATTGAGCAATTTTTTCAAGCCCCTACTATAGAACAGCAAGCTAGAATTTACCAAGTAATTGACGAACAGTTTTACTCCAGATTTTTAGTTTGGTTTATCAATCGTCATGCTGTGATGAGTCTAGCAGGTGTGCCACGTAGCCAGCAGTTGTTATTTGTAAAAGCGTATGAAAATGGAGCATTTGATTTTGTAAAAAACTGTATGCGTCAAGTATTCACTACCCTTCCTGCCAATGAGAATTACTTTTGGCAATTATATTTTCAAGGGTATTATACAAAAGACTGTTGCCCCGATTATTTGAAGCAAGAAAACTTTAACACCCTACAGGAGAAGGTTAGCCATGTAAATACCAATACCGCTACCATAAGTGAATTTTTACAACAAAACCCTAAGGCCTATTCGCATTATATCTTATTGGATCATCAAGATTGGTTAGCAGAAAACAACCGCCCCGCTTTGGAGGAAGAGTGGGCATTAATATTGGAAAATAGTAAAAAAGGGACTAAAATATTATTACGATCCGCTGCCGAAACCGTTGATTTCTTCCCTGATTTTGTGTTGGAAAAAGTCAATTTTGAAAAAGAGAGCATACAAGCCATTCATGAAAAAGACAGAGTAGGCACGTATGCCAGCACTTATTTAGGAACGGTGATTTAGTTATCCAACTCGTACATTATAAATCTCAATACCAAAATAAAAAATGAACAATAAAACAGTAATCGTAGCCGATCAGCACAATAGGATGAGTGGTTATTATGTTTTTCAATCCAAGATATATGACATGACCCGTTGGTCATTTCTTTTTGGACGATTAGGGGTTTTAAAATTATTACCCTATCAAAAAGAAGATAAATTTACACTCGCCGAAATCGGTTGTGGTACGGGGTTTAATATGGAATATTTAGCCAAGCAATATCCGAATATTCAACTCATCGGTGTAGATGTATCAGAAGATATGCTGAATATAGCTCAAAAGAAATTGACCAATACGGGTCAAAACGTTATCTTTCATCATCGTCCATATACGCTAGAATCCAATTTTTTATCTCCCGCCCCCGATGTGATTTTATTCTCCTATGCGTTGACGATGATAAATCCTCAATGGAAAGAATTGATACAAAAGGCGTACGAAGACCTACCCAAAGGAGGAAAAATCATGGTAGCGGATTTTCATAACTCCACTTTACCCTTCTTTAAAAAACACATGAGCGGTCATCATGTAAGAATGGATGGTCATATTTTACCTGTACTAGAAAAAAAATTTAGAACTCTACATAGCCGTGTCCATAATGCTTATGGTGGCGTTTGGCAATATTTTATGTATGTAGGCGAAAAGTAAAATCAGTTTTCGGATTATTGATTTACCTAATAAGTTAATAATCCGAAAATTTTATAGTTAACTAATTATCTAGTCATTTTGCTAGATGACTTTCCCAAAAAATATTCTTCCCTCCAATCCATATCCAACTCATATATTTTTCGTAAATTTGGTCAACTCTTTGATACCATAGTATCACCAAATAAGGAAAAGAGGGTTTATCGTTCAAGGCACTAAACTTGTGTCAAATACCTTAAACCTCGCACCTTAAACCTTATACCTATAAACATGTCCAATTTCGTAGTATCAGCACGGAAATATCGTCCCATGCGATTTGATGAGGTAGTTGGTCAACAGCATGTCTCTCAAACGCTCAAGAACGCTATTGCTAATAACCATCTAGCACATGCGTTTTTATTTTGTGGACCTAGAGGAGTAGGAAAGACGACCTGTGCAAGAATTCTAGCAAAAGTCCTCAACTGCGAAAATCAGACCGCTGACCATGAACCTTGTAATGAATGTTCTTCTTGCCTATCTTTTAATGATAATGCGTCTTTTAATATTACAGAACTCGATGCCGCTTCTAATAATAGTGTGGAGCATATTCGAGCCTTAATTGAGCAAGTTCGATTTCAACCACAACAAGGACAGTATAAGATATTCATTATAGATGAGGTGCACATGTTATCTCAACAGGCATTTAATGCGTTTCTGAAAACCTTAGAAGAACCACCGCCTTATGCGAAGTTTATCCTAGCGACTACGGAGAAGCATAAAATTATACCGACTATTTTATCAAGGTGTCAGATATTTGATTTTAATCGTATTCAAGTTCAAGATATTATTGGACACTTACAAGGGATTTGTAAGGAAGAAAAGATTGAAGCAGAACGAGATGCGTTGCATATTGTGGCACAAAAAGCGGATGGTGCATTGCGAGATGCCTTATCTATTTTTGATAGAATTGTCAGCTTTTCTAACGAGTCGATTTCTTATGAAGATGTCATTACCAATTTAAATGTATTGGATTATGATTATTATTTTAAAATATTGGATGCCGTGCTATTGCAGGATGTATCAAGTATTTTATTGAGTTTTGATGAGATATTGCGGAAAGGGTTTGACCCGAGTGTATTTGTTAATGGTTTAGCAGAGCATTTTAGAAATATTTTGGTGTGTCAAAATCCGGCTACGCTTCGCTTATTGGAATCGGGTGAGTCCTTGAAAGCACGGTATAAAAGTCAGGCAGAATTGACGCCTAAGAGTTTATTATTAGGGGCACTAGGCTTGGCAAATGAGTGTGATGTCAATTATAAAATGGCTCGGAATAAGCGATTACATGTAGAAATGATGTTAATTCGATTAGCATATATTCAAAAAGCTGTCAATGCGGCTAATTACACTCCTCAACCCACTCAAAAAAAAACGACTAGTGTAACAGCAGAACCTGTTATTCAGAAAAAAACAGCTGCAACGAAGCCCAAAGAAGTACCGACTATGGTGCAGGATGATCCGCCTGCTTACCAAAAGGAGGAAACTAAAAAGACAGCACCTAGTCTAAAAACACCATTAAAGAAAAAAGGAAGTCTATTGAGCGGCATTCCAAAGTTGTCTTCTTTAGCGAAGCTAGAAGCAGAGTTGGAGAAAAATACACCAAAAGAGGAGATCACTGAAAATCTATTGACACAAGAAAATGTGGATAAGGTTTGGACAGAATATGTGGCGAATATTACCTCTAGTTTTACCAAAGCAAAATTTACAACACTGAAACCTATTTTGGTTGATGAAAGCATTAAACTGATTGTAGCATCAGAATTTGTAAAGGAAACGGTAAAAAAGGAGCGTGAACTTTTGGGGCATTTGAAGCAGAAATTGAAAGCTCCTAAATTAGTTTTTGAATTTGAAATTGATAAAGAAAAAGCACCCAAACCTGAAAAACCTAAACGTCCGACCTTCCTGACACCAAAGCAGAAATATCTACAAATGCGAAAACTCAACCCTGCGGTAGATGAATTACGAAAGCGTTTTGACCTTCGTCCTGATGAAAGGTAGCGTCCAGTTTTTAAACCGAAGCGGTTTTAAAAACCGCTTCGGTTTGATAAAACTACATCAGCCGTTCCTTATTATGAAAAACAGCAGGCAGAATTCCATCCAAACTATTCGAGACACCTTCTACACTACCTGGTAGCGTAATGACCGTAGATTTCCCAACCGTACCCGCAATTCCTCTAGAAGTAGAGGTGTAAGGACTTCGCATATTCCTATGGGCTCGCATGGTTTCCGTCACCGCAGGGGTTTCTTTTTCTAATAAAGTTTGAATCGCCTCTATGGTTACATCTTTAGCCGTCAAGCCTGTACCTCCTGTTGTAAAAATAAAATCAATGCCTTGACTTACCCATTCTCTCACCCAATGTTGAATCATTTCTACGCTATCAGGTACAATTTTATAATCTGCCATCACTACGCCAAATTTCTGTAATTTTTCTTGTGCTACAATACCAGCCTCATCTTTGATGAGTTCCGCATGAATGGCATCTGAACAAGTTAACACCGCAGCCGTAATGTGTTTTCCTTTATAAAATTGCTCTCTATCTGATTTACCGCCTTTTTTATCTAAGAGTTTGATATTGGTAATTTCAATGGTTTTATCTACGGGTTTCAATAAATCATAGATCGTTAAGGCAGTAATAGAAACACTAGTTAAAACCTCTATTTCGATACCCGTGCGTCCAATGGATTTTCCTTCCGCTAAAATAACAACACCATATTTTCCTTCAAATTGCTCTAAACCCTCAATTAGATTAGACGGTTCAATGTAATCAAATTTGATTTTAAACGCTTCTATTCCCACAGGGTGACAAAGCGGAATAAGGTTGTGTGTATTTTTAGCCGCTAAAAAACCTGCTGCTCTTGCGGTATTAAATAAATCTCCTTTTGGTAAACTATCAGTTTTAATCAACTCAATCGTCTCTGGCTGACAAATAATCACGCCAATGCCTTTGGCGGTTCTAAGAGAAATCTGCTTTGCTACTATATCTCGCATATCTTAATTTTTTGAATTGTAAATGTAAGGAATAGTTACGATTGTTTTAATTGTAAAATTGTTGAATTGTTGTGAATAATGGAGTGTTACAATTGTTATGATTGCTGAATTGTTATGCCTACATTGTGTAAAGATTAAGCTCTATGGTTTTTGCTCAAAAAAATTGAATTCGCTAAAACTTAATTATTTAAATATGCTTTTCGACGTTGTTATCGGTTGTTGGTTATCAGTTATTCGTTACTCGACAATCCATGACAATAAAAAGTATTTTAGTATCATTTATCAAGATGAAAAAAGAAATCAAGAAAGTTACCGTATATGCAGCATCTAGTGCGAAGGTTGCTCCAAAGTATTTTGAAGCAGCCAAGGCATTGGGTAAAACATTGGCTCAACATGATATTACAACTGTTTATGGTGCAGGAGAAGTCGGTCTAATGGGAGCATTAGCGAATTCGGCATTAGCAGAAGGGGGAGAAGTTGTTGGGATTATTCCTCAGTTTATGATTGATGTAGAATGGGGACATAAAGGCATCACAGAAACCATCATTACGGAAACGATGCGAGAGCGTAAATACTTACTTTATAAAGATGCAGATGCCATTGCCGTATTGCCAGGTGGATGTGGTACGTTGGAAGAAGTGATGGAAGTCATTTCTCTAAAACGATTAGGACGATTTTTCAAACCTATTATTTTTATTAATACAGATGGTTATTATGATCCATTGATTCAGATGCTAGAGCGTTGTGTAGAAGAAAAATTTATGCAAGAACGCCATGCGGAAATGTGGCAAGTTTTGGACGATCCCACTCAAATCGTGGACATGATTCGGCAAACTGAGGATTGGGATGAAAATGCGATTGAATTTGCGGTATTAGGGGTTGAAAATCGGAAGTAATTAAATTTGAGAGAAATGTTATCAGGTATTGGTTATCAGTTATTGGATTGTAACTGATAACCAATACCTGATAACAACGACGAAAAATATACACTACATTTAAATTTGAAGCGATATGCTACGGAGTTAAATTCTCTGCAAGATGTCAAGTGCCTACTACTTATAGTTTATCACTTCAATATTGTCCCCTACTTTTATAATTTTAGGAAAGCTATCGGCTACTAAGTTTTCACCAAAATAGATATGATTATTTTTTCTACGATATTTTGCTAAAGTACGGGTCGGTTCTTTGCTCATGATACCTGTATTTTGGTCGATAGTTGGCACTTGACACCTCGCACAAGGCTTAACTCCATAGAATGTTGCTTCCCCAATTTTGACTTGACGCCAAGTGTCTTCCTCATGTGGTAAGCCTCCTGTAAACACCATATTAGGACGAAACCGATTTATTGGAATAGGCGTCTCTAGTCTTTCATTAAGGTGATCTAAAGCGGCTTGACCAATAATGAGATAGGGAAAAGCATCTGCAAAACTAACCGTTTTAGTTGCTCCAGCGGTGTATTTTGGATGAACAGGACGCTCACTTTTGAGGGGCATATACACTAGTTTACAAGATATTCCCAGAGCTTCTGAAAACCACGCATCAATAGTAGGACTAATTAATTGTGCCACACAAGTATCCTCCCATACCGTTGCTTTTACTGTGCCTATGGACTCAAATTCAAATGGAATAAAGCAAGGCTTTATCTCTTTTTGAATATGGCGAACTTCAAACCCATTTTCTACAAATTTCAAATGGAGTAAAGCCATACTCGCATTTTGGCGTTGAGTCAAAAATTGATGATTCTCATCGACTAGAAGCCATCTTCGGTCATATTGCAACCCTCGTTCTAGTACAGTTGCTTGTGTAAGTGCAATTCCGCCTAGGGATTTTATAGGATAACAATATATTTCTCTCAGTGTGTAGGTGGATACAGACATAATCAATTTGTTTTGAGGACTAAAGATACAAAGTACTTAGGCAAAGTTAGTATATGTACATAAAAAAAGGGTACTCTATCGGTACCCTGTATAACTCCAAAAAACAAAATGAAAACAAGACTATTTTCTGCAATCCTACGATTGCTATATTTTAAAAACCCGAAGGTTATAATTTGTCAAAAGAAGGGTACTCTATTGGTACCCTTGCATAACCCCAAAAAACAAAATGAAAACAAGACTATCTTTTGCAATCCTACGATTGCTATATTTTAAAAACCCGAAGGTTATAATTTGTCAAAAG
>CAYLSF010000036.1:0-17176 GCA_964385675.1 uncultured Saprospiraceae bacterium | reverse complement strand
TTAACGCCAGCACGTGCGGGTATTTAATGATTTTTTCTGAATAATCATTAATAAAGAGGTTAATTATATAATTATTGAAGAAACAATAGAAGATCACAAAATTGTATATGATTATGCATGGTGGACATTAAAAGCATTTAAAGGAAAATTACTTTTTTGTTATTCCAAATCGTCTGGTATTAATAGAAGTTTTTTTCAAATCAAAACAACTGATGGAGTAAATATAGGTGGAAAATTTATGAATTGGTTAGATAATGATTGGGAGAATAAGCGTTTGGAAAAAGTACCATCATTATCACAAGCAAAAATTGAGTTAAAGCAACAATTGATTATTGGTAATTGGACAATCAATAAGTTAATTTTACCAACAAAAGAAGTCATCAATCTACTCAAAGAAAGTAAAAGTTATATGGGGTTGGAAGGCTTAAAATCTAAAAATAACATGATTACAATCGCAGATATAGAAGTGCAAAATTTAATATATCAATTTAATCTAAATGGAAGCTATAACATATTTGCAGGAGATAAATTAATTAGAGCGGGTAAAAAATGGGGCTTAACCAAAGATGGTAAATACATATATTTAGATGCACCAATAGGAAGAAAACACTTAATTGAAGTTTTGAATCTTAAGCAAGGTAAAATGACTATTAAATATCAAGATAAAATTGCACTTCCTAGAGGAGATAAAGGAGAATTTAACTCAGAATATTTAGAATTGGACTTAAAGAGAGATTGAGCGTATTGATGAAATGATATTCAATTTAAAAACTCAACTATTATGACACAAACACACAACGCTCCAAATAATCCACAATTTTATCAAAAACCCCTAGAACAACGTGCCCCTTCTTCGTAATCTGTCCCAATAAAATCGCCCCTTGAAAAGAAGCTAAAATATATTGAGCCTCTTTCTGAGGATGAATATTAGGTTGAAAATGCCCCGTTGATTGACCTTCTTCTAAGATATTTTGAAGAATTTGAATCACCTCTTTGGTAAACGTTTTAGCTAACTGATTCATTTGTCTAGAATCTTCATCAGTCTTTTTGGGATCATCGAATTCTGTGATAGTATTCATTAAAGGACAACCACCTTTTACTTTGGGTGTCATAACCATCTTACTGTAATTACTAGCTATCATCAATAGCTTTTCTTTGGGGTTCAGCGTTTCATCAAACGTTAAATTTGCTTTGACAACTATTTCATAATTATATTGAAATACAGCCTTGGCTAAATCCATCTTTGTACCAAAATGTCGATAAATACCGCCCATCTGATAGCCTGTAGCCTCTATCAACATCTGCATTTTAGTACCTGCATATCCATTTACATTAAATACAGGAGCCGATTTTTCGATGATTTCCTGTTTCGTCTTAGCCGCATTTCTTGTAGTTCGCTTCATTTAACTTGTATAACTTTTTAGCAAAATTAAGAAAGTATTTGCTCTCTTAAAAATTATTTACCTATTTTTGAGAGTAAATACTCTCTTAACATAGTAAGAGACGGCTGAAAAGTCAGCAGGTGAGTCTGTTAACTATCTTACAATTGATATTTACAGCATTTACAATATTAAGCCTACTCACCTGCTGACTAGTCCATATAACAAGCAAAATACCTATCATGAGAAAACAACTTGTAAAATTACTATCGTACATTTCACCCAAATTTGTATCAAATATCGCCTATAATGCTCTCACAAATCCGCAAGTCAAAAAACTGCGAGCTAATGAAATGGTGACATTGGATAAGGCTAAAAAAGAAACCATTAAATTTGGTACATTTGATATACAAACGTATAAGTGGGGAAATGAACAGCATGAAAAAATATTGTTAGTACATGGCTGGGAAGGACAGGCTGGGAATTTTTCAGACATTGTAGAAAAATTATTAGAACAACAATATTACATTGTAGCATTTGACGGCCCGTCACATGGATTTAGCAGTAAAGGACAAACGAGTCCTTTTGAATTTGGGGCATTAGTTGGAGAATTAATTAGGCATCATCGTCCACAAAAGTTAATTAGTCATTCTTTTGGTGGTGTAGCAACAACATTGGCTTTATACGAAAATCAAGATATTCCAATTGAGAAATATGCTTTATTGACCACACCTGATAGGTTTGCACAGCGGATTGATGATGTAGTAGCCATGGTGGGTACAACAGAAAAAGTTAAGAACATTCTTATTAATCGACTTGAAAAAGAGTTAGATATTAATGTGAATGACTTAAATGTCAGCGATTATGTCAAACAAGTCAATGTCAATCAAGCTTTGATTATTCATGACAAAAATGATAAAGTGATTCCAATTACACAATCACAAAATGTATTTAAAAATTGGAAAAACTGTCAATTTGAAACTGTAGAAGGAACAGGACATTTTAGGATTTTAAGAACAGAAAAAGTCATTGATAGTGTTTTAAAATTTATGAATTAAACGAACGACTTTCGACAATCGACTTTCGATTCACGACTCCCGATGGCTATCGTGAGGGACAACTATTGAACATTAAATGTCATAGGCTATGAAATTACGAATGACACATAATAGTATTCGGATACGCATTAAGAAATCTGAATTGGAGCAACTTAAAGAAAAGAGAGGTATTATGGAATCGATAATTTTTCCAAATGCATCCCTTTTTATGTTTTCTTTAGTTATTGACGATATTCCCTCTATCAAAGCCTTGTTTGAAGATGGAAATATAATAATTGGACTCCCTTTACAAACTGCAAAGGAATGGATAACAACCAATCAAGTCGGTATTGAAACGCACATACCTATTGAAGGAGAAAAAAACGAACAATTACATGTCTTAATCGAAAAGGATTTTCCTTGTATAGATAGACCAAATGAGGATAAGTCCGATACCTTTTGGGAATTAGTACCAGATAAAATAGAACAATGTTAAACCAGGTGTAATCCCGATAGCTATCGGGAAAGGTACAAGGCTTAAGAAAACCTTATACCCTATACCTTGCACCTTAAACCTTACAAATCATGCCAACCACCACACACAAATCTGCTTGTATTTTATGTTCCATCAACTGTGGAATCAATATCGAAGTAGATCAAAAAACCCGTCAGTTTGTAAAAATCACGGGAGATAAAGACCATCCAACGTCTAAAGGTTACATCTGCCAAAAAGCGACTCGTTTGAATTATTATCAAACACAAGACCGCTTGACCTCTCCATTGAGAAAACGAGAAGATGGTACATTTGAAGAAATTTCTTGGGACACGGCAATTCAAGAAATTGCCGAAAAGTTAGTCAAAGTTAGAGATACGCATGGCGGTACCAGTATTGCCTATGCCGGTGGCGGTGGACAAGGGAATCACATGGCACAGATGTATGCGGCTTCCTTTAGAAAGGTCTTGCGTACGCCTTATTTATATTCTTCTTTGGCTCAAGAAAAAACAGGTAATTTTTGGGTGCATGGTAAATTATTTGGTCGTCAAAGCACCAACTATGGTGAGCCGCTAGACGAGGCAGAATTTGGATTAGTCATTGGAGCGAATCCAATTCAATCGCATGGTATGACTAGGGCTAAAAAAGTAATTGGACAGATTGCGAGAGATAAGAAAAGAACCCTTGTAGTCATTGATCCTAGAGAAACAGAGACCGCTAAAAAAGCCGATTATTTTATACAAGTTAAGCCCGGTAGAGATGCATGGTTGATGTCTGCCATGTTGGGTATTATCATTCAAGAGGAGTTGTATGATAAGGAATTTATAGAGGAACATACCAATGGTTTTGAAAACATCAAACCGTTTTTCATGGATATTCCTGTCAAAGAATACATTGAAATAGCTGGTGTAGAGTATGACTTAGTAGCAGAAGTAACTCGTAAGATGGCTGCTGCTAAAACTGTAGTCGTTCGTTCGGATTTAGGAATTGAAATGAGTTTAAATAGTACCTTAAATGCATATTTAAAGCGTTTATTATTTTTGATAACAGGTAATTTTAATAAACATGGCACCAATCATTTAGCAAGTTGGTTTGTGCCATTATTAGGTCATTCCAGAGATCCAGAAGAAGGCGGAAGAACGACAATGGTCACTAAAGCCAGAGAAATTGCCAAACTATATCCACCGAATGTACTCGCCAAAGAAATTGACACCGATCATCCTAAACGCCTAAGAGCCTTAATCGTAGATAGTACCAATCCAGTATTAAATTGGGCAGATACGCAAGCTCAAATCAAGGCTTATAAAAAGCTGGATATTATGGTCGTGATTGATGTCGCAATGACCGAAACAGCAAGAGAAGCGCATTATGTATTACCTGCATCTAATCAATTTGAAAAATACGAATCAACGTTCTTTACAGAAAATTTCTATCATTTGCGTAAGCCCGTTTTAGAACCCTTAGAAGGTACGCTAAGTGAACCAGAAATTTATACAAGGCTGATTCGAGCTATGGGTGTTTTTAACGATGATGCTAGCCATAAAGTTTTAGGTGAGTTGGCAAAAGCAGCACAAAAGGATCAAGAACATCCAGAAAAAGGAATTTTTCAAGGGGCATTTATGAAAGCTTCTATGCAAGCGCCACAATTAAAACAATTTTCAGCACTAGCCCTTAGAGAGACCTTAGGTAAAACGCTACCAAAAGGGGCTGAAAATGCAGCATTTATTTGGTTTGCGGCTCAACTCTATGCGAGTAAATACAAACAAGCGGTCAAAAATGCAGGTATCGAAGGAAAAGGAGCACAGTTAGGAAATATCCTATTTGAAAAAATATTGAATAGTCCTTCAGGCGTAAAAGTCGGTGTACATAAAGAAGAGGAGTTATGGGACTTGATGAAAACATCAGATAAAAGGGTTAATCTTTATATCGAAGAATTATTGGAAGATTGGCTATTGAAGTTGCCTGAAGTACTTGAAAATCAAAAAGAATTGGAAGCCAATTATCCATTCAATCTAATTGCTGGAGAGCGTAGAACCTACAATGCAAATGCCATTATTAGAAATATTGAATGGGCAAAAACAGATAAGGAAGGAGCGCTTAAAATTCATCCAAACGATGCAGCAAAGCATGGAATTGAAGAAGGAGATGCCGTACAATTAACAAGTACAACAGGACAAATTCAAATTGTAGCAACGCTTACTTCTGAGGTAAAAGAAGGAGTGCTATCTATGCCGCATGGAAAAGGAATGAACTATGGAAAAGGCATAGGTTTCCAAAATAAAGGAGCCATGCCAAACATCCTCACGGATGCCGACTATTGCGATCCATTGGCAAAAACACCGTATCATAAAAATGTACGGGTTAAGTTAGAAAAATTAGCTAGTTAAAATAGTTAGTTATTGGTTATCGGTTACTTGTTATTATATCTCTAAGTAACTGATAACCGACAACCGATGACGAACCAACCAATTCACCAATAACCAAATTATGAAAAAAATAGTCGGAATTATTCAAGAACACATGTTTTCCAAACAGCAAATCAAAGCGATTGAAGCTGGATTTAAGAAAATCTATCGAGAACATTATTCGGAGACGGAGAGTGTGGTCGTACTCTGGATGGTTATGCCTGAAGGATATGCCTATTCTGAACGAAAACCATCAGAAGCCACCATTATTGTTGTAGAAGTGAATGAGGATATTACACAGACGAAACGTGAAGAAATGATGGGACGATTTTCTCAATTTTTATTGAATACCTATAAAATCTCACCATTAGATTCTGTCATTACGGTAGCAAATTCATCTTGGGTCAATGCCTTCTTTTCCTCACAAAGAAAACGAGTCAGTAAATGGAGTCGCCCGTTTTTTACGCTGAAAATGTTAGGAACAGCATTGAGTTCCAAATTAAGCAATGGATATATGAAGCTGCTGATAAGGGGGTAATTTTTACTATTATTTCGGATTTCGGATATACGATTTCGGAACGAATTTTACCGAAATCCGAAATAAATAAATTGTTATAATTATTAAATAGCTATCGCTTCGCTTATTGTTGAATTGTTGGAACTAATATTTTATTTCAAATAAAACCATCGAAATTTGTAGTAAAACATCAACACATTCAAAATTAAATCATTCATCATTCAAAATTAAAAACATGCCTGTATATAGTTTAACATCTAGGAAAACGCTTCCTAAAGAGAAAAAGGAAAAATTAGTTCATCTGTTTACTGATGCACATTGCAGTATTATGATTGCACCTGAGCAGTTTGTTCATGTTATCTTTGCTGATGGTGTGCCACTCTTTGACGGTAAACTGCTATATATTCATGCGAATGTACGACATGGTCGTTCGCAAGAACAAATTGACAAATTAAGTTCAACGGTCGTTAAAGAAAGTGCTAGAATCTTGGGCGTTCCTGAAGATAAAGTCCACATCAATTTATTAGAAATACAAGCCAAATGGGCAATGGAAGGTGGATATGTTATGCCCGACCCAGGCGAAGAAGATGAATGGATGGAAAAAGTGACGACGGCATTAGCTTTGGCGAATAGATGATCAAACGATTGTGATTTGTGATTTAGTAAAATCCATATAGTTTATTTTTTGTTATTTTGATTTAGTCTAAATTTGCACAGAACGAAATACACATTTTAGTGTTATGATAGTTGTACAAAAATTTAAAGTATAATTGCAATAATGATAAAGACAGATATACTTATTATCGGGGCAGGACCAGTCGGTTTATTTACAGTTTTTGAAGCAGGATTATTAAAATTGCGTTGCCATTTGGTGGATGCTTTGCCACAAGTCGGTGGACAGCTTTCGGAGATTTATCCAAAGAAGCCAATATATGATATTCCGGGCTACCCATCTGTATTAGCAGGAGATTTAGTGGATAATTTGATGGAACAAATCAAGCCATTTAAACCAACTTTTACATTAGGAGAGCGAGCAGAACAATTGGAACGTTTAGAGGATGATTCATTTGTATTAACAACCAATGAAGGAACAAAAATTCATGCCCCTGTTATCGCAATTGCGGGTGGATTAGGATGTTTTGAACCTCGTAAGCCACCTATTGGAAACATCGCTGACTTTGAGAAAAAAGGTATTGTCTATATGATTAAAAATCCTGAAGAATTTAAGGATAAGCGATTGGTCATAGCTGGCGGTGGAGACTCTGCATTGGATTGGACGATTTATATGGCTGATGTCGCAAAAGAAGTGACGTTAGTACATCGCCGTAAATCTTTTAGAGGAGCCTTAGATAGTGTAGAAAAAGTGATGGAATTGCATGAGGCTGGTAAGATTAAGTTGATCACGGAAGCACAAGTTGTAGGAGTCAATGGAAATGGTAAACTTAACGATGTAACCATCAAGCATAAAAAGGCAGGCGAGTTTCAAAAAGAAACCGATTACTTTATTCCATTATTTGGGTTAACACCAAAACTAGGACCTATTGCAGATTGGAATTTAAATATTACTCGTAACGCCATTGATGTAGATACGTTTGATTATCAAACAAATGTACCTGGTATCTATGCAATTGGAGATATTAACAACTATCCTGGCAAACTAAAACTAATTCTTTGTGGTTTCCATGAAGCTACACTAATGGTTCAGTCTGCTTTCAAGAGAGTTTATCCTGATAAAAAATTGAGTTTTAAATATACGACTGTAATGGGGGTGAACGGGTTTTAAAAAGTATTTTGTAGCTTTTGTATGCTCTTTTTTGTATATTTGGTTTAATCGTAAACTACTAATAAACTAAATAGTTCGTATAGCTTATTAGTAATTTCAAAATCCAAGTAATATGGAATTAGTACTAGAAACACAAGAAGAAATTAAAATACGTAAAAAAGGAATGGGTAGTAAACATCATTCAAGTCTGCAAGAAAGTTTAATTGTACAAATGGCTTTCAAATATTATGGTGTATATCGAACTGTACCAGAATTAAGTTTAGAAATTGACGGTAAAGAACGAATTCCTGACCTAGCAATTTATAAAAGCTATAAAATTGTACCCGGTTATGACGAAATTAAGACAAAAGATATGCCTTTAGGCGTTATTGAAATCTTATCTCCTACCCAACGATTAACTGAACTCGTTCATAAGTCTAGGATGTATTTTGATGCGGGGATTAAATCGTATTGGTTAGTCTTACCTGATGTTTCTTCTATCTATGTTTATAGTCAAAAAGACACACATCAAGTTTTTACATCGAAAGATACGCTTATTGATAAAAACTTAAATATAGAATTAGAATTAGCCAAAGTATTTGAATAGAATTTTTCAATTTCTTTAATATAAAATTACAACAAAAACGCTAAATAACTGTCTTATTATTAGAAGCTCTAGATAAAATACAATAACACTTTTTTTTGTTAACCAATTACAATGCTTCCTCTGTATAAAGCAATGTAAATCAAACTATTGGATTATGAAAAAAGTTATAGTATTGATTGCAGTTTTAGGATTTTATTGTACAAGTCACGCACAAGATCCACATTATACACAGTTATTTGGTACGCCACTTTTATTAAGTCCTACCTTAACAGGTCTCAGTAATTACGAAGGTGAGCTCACGCTACAATATCGAAATGAACGAAATACCTTAGACGCACCATTTCAAACGGTTTCCTTAACGTATGAGCGTTCCTTTCCCGTTTCCAATAGAAATAGTTTTGTGGGTGTTGGATTATCACTTCTCAACGATCAAGCTGGGAATATTTACTTGCGAAATACACAGTTACAATTAGCTGTGGCTTATCATGAAGGGATAGGAGAACATAGTTTCTTATCCGCAGGTGTACAACTAGGAGGAGGGCAAAATTCAGCACGAGGACCTTTTCAAACTACAGATGTTTTTGTTCCTCGATTCTTCGGTAGCGATGTTGAAAATATTTCCTTGCTAAGTGATCAAAATCAAAACTATGTAGATCTGGGAGCAGGTGTAGCTTATACCTATACGAATAATGGAACATTCATTAATGTAGGTGTATCTGGTTTACATTTGAACACACCAGAAGCCTCTTTTCAAGAAGCTAATGATGAGACGCTAGAGGCAAAAATAGTAGGACATGCTAATGTGGAAATTCCATTTAAAGAGCGTTTTGCTTTTATTATAAGAGGGGCTTATATTTCACAAAATAATAATGATCAAATCAATGTAGGAGGACTCATCAAATATTATCTGAATGATGATCCACAGTTTGATCCAGATGAAGATGTGTTTGTAACATTAGGTGTAATGTTTAGAGAAAATGAGGCATTTGCTCCTATCTTAAAATGGCATCAGAGACGCGTTGGAATAGGGATTAGCTTTGATATTTATAATGGTCAAAATGAACTAGCAACAAGTACCAATAATTCATTTGAAATGGTAGTTCATTTAAGCATGAATGAACCTGTATCCGATCATTATATTCCACCTTTTCATTAGAGAATAACTTAATTTGAGGGTTTCGGATTTTCAAAAATCATAAATCCGAAACCCCATATGAGGCTCATATCCAAATTGCAAAAATCTCCTTTCCTTGCTCTTTGATACTCTTCTCTATATACGTTTTCTTTTTTCGATCATCAAAAATGATTAAAAAACCTGTTGGCATGCCTTGAATATTCAAGTAATTTGCCAACTGTTGAATCCCCGCCTCATGATATGCCAGTCCATACCATTTTTTCAACTCAATGATATAACGATGTTGATAATAAGTAATTACCACATCCAGTTGTTTTTCTTGTTCAAATTGAGGTTCTTTAAAAGCATAACCTTCTCCATTTAAAATCGGTTGTATAAACGCTAAAAACAATAATCGCCACTCTCGCTCTAAAAAATTACGATCTCTATTGCTGTATTGCTCTTTGATAAATTGCTGAAATTTGAGTAATACCTTTTTAAGATTTAATTCATTATTGGGTAATAAAAATTGACTTCGGTGTTTATTTTTAGTTATACCTAGATTAATTTCCGTATTTGAAATCAAGAAATTATAAATGCGTTGTTCGTAAATTCGATTATGAATTTTTAATTTTCCATTTAACTTAAAAACACCATACATTACCCCTTTTTGAATCGCTACATTGTCCGTGTTGAACGATAGTCTTTCTCCATTGATAATCAACCGATATACCAAATCATACAAATCTTGATGATTTTGTAGGTGTTTTATCAAATTTTCAAAATTAGGGTTATTCTCTCTTATTAGTAACTGTGTGCTATTCGCTACATCTTCTACCGTCCATTTTTTATCTGTTCTGTTTGGGAGTATCTTATCCACTATCATTTTGCACAACCGACTTACCAAAAACGGATAACCCGAGGTGTAATAATACAACCATTCTGCAATAACGGGAATATCCATTTCTACTGCTTCCACTTCACTATACTCTTGAAGCATCACCGAAATCTCCCTCTGATTAAAACGCATATCCACATCAAAATCAACCGCAATATTCCACGGACTATTGTATTGAGCCTCTTCGGGATTTCGGAGTTTATATTTTAGGTTTTTTACATCATGTACACCTACCAAAACGATACTATGGAAAGTCCGCTGTCTAGGTCTTAGGCGTTCCAAATATTTTTGGCGTAGCATCCCCAAAAAACTCAAAAAAGGATAGTAATTGCTACTCGCATCTACTTCATCTATCAGTAACACCACTTTTTTTTGAACATGGTGCATAAACCGAGTAATAAACTTCGATAATGCACTCATACTCTTCACTTCATGGATATGAGCTTGAATAAATGCGTGAATTTCTTTGTTATCATATTCAAAAAAATAACGGAGTTCCTCTATAAACATTTGAGCAAAAGCAGCATCGGACTCATAGGACATTCCATCTATCCCTTGAAAACTCATAAAAATAGAGAGATATTCCTCTGTTTGTTCTAGCCTTAATTGAAGATGATAAATACTAGTCGTCTTACCATACTGCCGAGGGCGATTGATGGTAAAATAATCCCCTTGTTCTACTCGTTCCTGAATCGCATTAACTTGACGGCTATTATCCATCATATAATGGTATTCTGGATAGCAGGTTCCTGTTATGTTGAATCGCTTTTTCATCTTCTAGACCTTTTCTACAAATATACTTTAATTCATTTACACATTCTTTAAAAACCATTAAACCCGTTAATCCCTTGTCCTGTTTTTTTACAGTACATTTGGAATCTAATGAAGTTGTTTAATAATTCGTGATGAAATGACTATCAAGCAGTTGCTAAGCGTCCATTAAAGAGTTTTTAAACAACTTCAATATTAATCATTGGATTGAAAGACTGAAAATAGTCGTCAATCATTAAATCGCTAAAAAAATGCAAATCACTAACTTCACCGTTAACCAAAAAAATCTATTTGAAACAGCTTTTGAAACTGTAGAAATTACGGAATTAGAAGCTGGAGAAGTACTATTTAAAATAGACAAATACGCTTTTACATCCAATAATATCACTTATGCCGTAATCGGTCATCAATTTGGTTATTGGAATTTTTTCCCAACGGATGCACCAAATGGAATCGTACCTGTTTGGGGATTTGCGGATGTAGTAGCTTCTAAGAATGAAAAGGTACAAGTAGGCGAGCGAGTTTACGGTTACTTTCCGATGAGTGACTATTTAAAAATACAGGCTGGAAAAATCAATCCTTTTGGATTTGTAGATGTAGCAGCACATCGTTCAAAATTATCTCCAATTTATAATTATTACGGTCGCACAACAGCTGACCCGACCTATAAAGCAGCACTAGAAGATTATATTCCTATTATCAAGCCTTTGTTTGCGACTTCTTTTTTGAATTATCACTTCCTAAAAGAAGAAGGGTTTATGGGAGCAGAAAATGTCATTTTGACGAGTGCTTCTTCTAAGACAGCTTTGGGATTAGCCTTTTCTTTAAAGCAAAATCAAGCAGAAGATGGTAAAAAAATTATCGGTTTGACATCTGCTCGAAATGTCGATTTTGTAAAAGGCACAGGATTTTATGATGAAGTGATTAATTATGATGAGGTAGCTAATAATTTACCATCGAATAAAACGATGCTAGTTGACTTTGCTGGTAATTCCGATTTATTACAAAGCATTTATGATGGTATGGGTGAAAATATGACCTATATGTCACTTATCGGTTTAACGGATTGGAAAGCTCGAAAAGGGGCTAAAATTCCTGTAGCTAAACTCTTTTTTGCTCCTGACCATATCCAACATCGCTATAAAACTTGGGGGGCAGAAAAAACCAATTTACTGCTTTCAAAAGGCTTATTTGCCTTTATTCAATCCGCTCAATCTTGGATTGAATTGGAATATGTGGAAGGACAAGATAATATTAAAAATTTGTATTTGGGGATGTTGAAAGGGAAGGTCGATCCTAGTAAAGGATATATTGTACGATAGTGGTTATTGACTTTTCAAAATGACTTTTAGGTTCTCTTTTTACAAGGGAATGTTAAATAACTTTGTGTGCATGCTCTACTCTTAAATATTAATCAATTTTTATAGCTAATTTTAAATATTGAATTCGATTGTCTAAAATCAATAGTCTAATCAAAAATAAAACCATGAAAATTTTAAACACATTTCTATGTTTTGCCGTGTTAAGCTTACTCCTAAGTTGTCAAAAAGCTGCACCTACGGTTCAAGATGAAGTTACCTTTGCAGAAATTTCACCAATAGATGTGGGATTATCGGCAGATTCCTTACAAAAAATAGATGCAGTAATTCAAGATTTTATGGATAGGTCGCTAATTCCTGGAGCTACTGTGATGATTGTCAAAGATGGAAAAACCCCCTATTATAAAGCGTGGGGCTATCGAGATATTGATGATAATGAAACGATGCAAAAAGACGATATTTTCCGAATTGCATCTATGTCAAAAGCGATTACTTCTACGGCTATTTTACAATTACATGAAAAAGGAAAATTAAATATAGAAGATCCACTACATAAATTTATTCCCGAGTTTAAGGAAACTGGTGTGATTGCTAGTGTGGATATGAAGGATAGTTCTTGGACAACTACGCCTTTAGATACCGTCATCACATTAAGACATTTACTAACGCATACTTCTGGAATTGGTTATGGATTTATGGATACTACCATTGGAGCAATGTATGCCAAGGTTGGTGTACCTGACGGTGGTGTTGTCATAGATTTAAAAATTCAAGATAGAATGAAGGCTTTAGCCAATGCTCCGCTGCTACACCGCCCTGGCAGTCAATGGACGTATGGTTTAAGTACTGATATGTTAGGAGCAGTTGTTGAAATTGCATCCGGTCAGGATTTAGAAAGTTATTTTCAAGAGCATATCTTTAAGCCATTGGGTATGAAAGATACTTACTTCTATTTACCAGACAACAAAGCCAATCGCCTAGTAACTATGTACACAGAGATTCCAGACTCCATCATAGAATTTCCGAATCAGGAAGGTAGTATTTTTCATAGTGACTCTCCAATTATGGGTGCAAAAGCCTACTATTCTGGTGGCGGTGGGCTAAATTCTACTGTTTACGATTATAATGTATTCCTTCAAGCTATTCTAAATGAGGGTTCACTAGGGGGTACTCAAATCTTAAAACCTGAAACCGTTCAATTAATGACGACCAATCAAATTGGTGAACTCATGAGTTGGGGACAAAAATTTAGTTTAGCGTTTGAGATTCGTACCAATCCAATAGAAGGTACACGTCCGTTAAATGCTTATGGCTGGGGCGGTGCTTTTCAAACTCGTTATTGGGTTGATCCTACGAATAAAATGACCGTCGTAATTCATACAAATGTATTTCCTCATTATCATAATAGGGAATTATATGATAGATTTGAACGAGCGGTTTATTCTGCGTTGTAGATTGATGATTAGTCACCAGATGAGTTGTTTCCAACTATCGTTTCTAACTGTTAAAGCGATATTTCTAAGAAACAACTCACCTGATGACTTTTCTATTAACCACCAAAAACAAGACCATGACCTACGAACCTCAAACGCTCTATCACATTTTTAATCAAGGGAATAATCGAGTCCCGATATTTTACAATGCCGATAATTACATCTACTTCTTACGGAAAGTTAGAACACACCTGTTGCCAAATGTAAAAATTTTAGCCTATTGCTTGATGCCGAATCATTTTCATTTTTTGGTTTATACGAAAGAGCGGGCTTGTTTGCCGAGTAAACAAATTTTGACGGGCGTGCGAAAATATTCAACGGGTGACTTGAAGTCACCCGTTGAATCGCCCGAAGCGTATATGCAAAACCTTAGCTACGATTTATCTATCCTGCTCCGCTCCTATACTCGTGCTATTAACAAACAAGAAGGACGCAGCGGCTCACTTTTTAGAGAAAAAACCAAAGCGAAAAATGGCATTATCGATGGATTTATCACGATAGACGGTAAGAATAAAGATTTATTTTTTCTCCCCTCTAATAACTATCATAAAGTCCTATTCGAGTATATTCATAATAACCCTGTAAAAGCGAACTTATGTCAGCTTCAAACCGATTGGCAATATTCTTCAGCAAGAGATTATGCAAGACTTAGAAATGGAACACTTTGTAATCAAGCCTTAGCTCAAAGATTGGAATTATTTTGAAACAAACCTATTGAACGGGTGACTTGGAGTCACCCGTTCAATATTCATTGGTTACAGATCTGCTCTTCTATGTTTTTCATA
This sequence comes from uncultured Saprospiraceae bacterium, assembly GCA_964385675.1. GTDB lineage: Bacteria > Bacteroidota > Bacteroidia > Chitinophagales > Saprospiraceae > CAYLSF01. The sequence continues at coordinate 2,596 of CAYLSF010000036.1, read as the reverse complement.
ATAAGCCAATGCAAATCGAATTTGGTGGTACTCAAAAGAGTCGGGCATTTTTTCTTTAATGCCTTTTAACGTAATAGGTGGTTGTAAACTATTTGCTACGTCAACCACTTGTTGTATCTCTTTTTGGGACACAATTGAACTTACTTTGATATTTTCACCTTGTTGGTAGAGTTGTAAAAGGTGACTATAAATTGTTCCTAAAGCAAGTTCTCGTTTTTCTGCTATTTGTTGTGGTGTCATACCTTTTAGATAAAATTGATGCGTCACAAGGTAAGTTCCGCCTTTCTTAATGACAACATTAGGTTGTTGAGATTTTTCTAATACAAATTTCTTAATAGCCTCTAAAAAGGGCTTACCGTATTTTTGTAGTTTAAATTTACCAACACCATGTACTTCCTTCATTTCTTCGGCATTCATCGGTTTTTTAGCTGCCATATCACCTAAACTGGCATCTGAGAAAATAACATAAGGAGGTTTACCTTCTTTGAGTGCAATCGTCCTTCTTAGCTGCCGTAAAGTTTCAAATAGTTCATCCCGAACCATTTCACGTTTAGATTTGGTTTTGGATGCTGCTTCTTTAGCTTCTTTCTGTTTTTCAATTACAGACAGCTTAACTAGATTGACTTTTTTACCATCAAATAAAACTTCTTTACTACTCGGTGTTAGCTTTAAGGCATTTTTTTCATCATACGCAATTTCTAAAAGTCCAAGATTCACCATTTGCCAAATGTATTGTTGCCATTCTTGCTGTTTGAGGTCTTTACCTGCACCATACGTTTTTATTTTATTATAGCCATTTTTTAAAATATCGTAACGATTAGACCCTCTCAATACATCTACGACTAAACCTATGGCAACTTTTTGTTTCAACCGAGCAACAGCGGAAAGGGCTTTTTGTGCGATGATTGTTCCATCAAAAGATTGTGGTGGATTTTTGCATACATCACAATTCCCGCAATCTTCCTCCAACACTTCACCAAAGTAACTTAATAATATTTTTCGACGACAATTAAAGGCATCTGCATATTGTAGCATTCTATCCAATTTTGCCATTTGTACAGCTCGCTGACCACTACCTTCTAGCATTTTCCGCATGGTCATCACATCTGCTAGACTATAAAAAAGCACCGTATCACTAGCAACGCCATCTCTACCCGCTCGTCCGATTTGTTGATAATACGATTCTATATTTTTAGGTAAATTATAATGTAGCACCCAACGGATATTAGATTTATCAATCCCCATTCCAAAGGCAACTGTTGCACAGATAATTTGAACTTTATCCTGTGTAAAATCCTCTTGTACTTTCATTCGAGCAGGATTATCCATACCTGCATGATAATATCCCACATTTAAACCTTGAGCCTTTAATTTTTCAGCAAGTTGTTCTGTACCTTTTCGACTTAAGCAATAAATAATTCCTGCTTGATTTGGGCGAATTTTAATAAACTGTACAATTTGTTGCATCCTATTTCGACCTGGCATTACTGTCAAACTCAAATTAGGTCTATCAAATGACGCTACAAAAACGTTTGGTTCTACTAGATTTAATTGTTGTATAATGTCTTTTCGAGTCGCTTTATCAGCGGTAGCCGTTAACGCTATAATGGGAATATGCCCTAATTGACGTTTGATAAAAGCTAATTTGGTATATTCTGGACGAAAATCGTGTCCCCATGCAGAGATACAATGTGCTTCATCTACTGCAATTAAATTAATAGGTAATTTTTTTAACAGTGGTAAAAAAGAAGAAGATACCAATTTTTCTGGCGAAACATATAATAGTTTAATCTTGCCGCTTAACAAAGCATTTTCTATTTGATTCTGTTCACTATAGTTTTGTGAACTATTGATGTAAGCCGCATCAATACCATTATTTTTAAGGTTCTCCACCTGATCTTTCATTAAGGCAATCAATGGTGATACCACTAAACCAATTCCTTTTTGAGTAATCGCGGGAATTTGATAGCACATTGATTTTCCACCACCTGTAGGCATTAACACTAGGGTATCTTTTTTATCAAAAACAGATTGGATAATTTCTTCTTGGAAAGGGCGAAAGTTATCATAACCAAAGTGTTCTTTTAAGGCATATTTAGCAATGTTTAGGTTCATTTAGGTTTCTTTTTTTGATATAAATAACGATTTCAAAGTTAAGAAAAATCAGCCTACTAAACATCAAAAAGCCAACCCTAATATTGTAGAGTTGGCTTTTTGAGCTATAACCGTTGATATTCCTATCTATTCTTATTCTTCATCTCGTTTTCGTGCTAATCGAGGAACTACAGCATTTTTAACGGATTCTGTATAATCATCTAAATCTATGGACTTTACAATATACTCCTCAGCTCCAGCATCTAAACATCTTTGGATTCCACTCTTGATTTCAGAAGAGGAAAACATTACTACGGGTATATTTTCCGTATTAGGCGATTTCTTTAATTCAGAAAGCACTTCAAAACCATTATACTTTGGTAAATTCAAATCCAATAATATAACTTTAATGCTATTATAATCATTGGTATTAATTGTCTCATTTTCTGGAAATAGAAAGTTTATCGCTTCCTCTCCATCTTTCAACCATGCTACTTTGAGG